>CAYWLC010000001.1:0-18631 GCA_964458895.1 uncultured Luteolibacter sp.
TGGTAAAATATTTGAACAAATCAATCCAGATTACATACATATTGCAACAGAAGGACCTGTCGGTGGGGCAGTAAGAAGATATTGTAATAAGAAAGGTTATAATTATAATACCTCATATCATACCAAGTTCCCAGAATTCCTCAAGGAAATCTATGGTATTCCAGAATCATTAACATATAAGTATGTTAGATGGTTCCATAAAGATTCTAAGAAAGTTTTAACAACCACTCAAACAATGGTTGATGAGCTTAAATCTAATGGGTTTACTGCTGATGTTATCGCTTGGACTAGAGGTGTTGATACAGAAGTATTCAGTAATATCACTAGAGAAGACTCAAACCATTATACAATTCTATACGTTGGTCGGGTATCTAAAGAGAAAGGATTAGATGACCTTTGTAAAATTAATTCTGATATATTAGATTTCAGAATACAGATAGTAGGTGATGGACCATATCGTAAGGAATTAGAATCTAAATACCCAAATGTAGAATTTGTTGGGTATAAGAAAGGCAAAGAACTTGCTCAGTATTACAGAAATGCTGATGTGTTATGTTTTCCAAGTAGAACAGATACCTTTGGTATTGTTATGATAGAATCAATGTCTATGGGTACGCCTGTTGCTGCATATCCTGTTGCTGGACCAATTGATGTAATAGAACAAGGTGTTACTGGTTTTATGAATGAAGATATTGAAGATGCGATAGGTGCTTGTTTATATCTCGAACGTGATGATGTAGAGAAACATTCAAAGAAATGGACTTGGGAAAACTGTTGGAAAATATTTAAAGACAACTTAGTGGAAAAATAGAAGTTTATATATAAATATGATTATAAATTATCAAAATAACAGTTAATGCGATGAAACAATATGCTAGTAAGCCATAGTAAAAAGTTTATATTTTTAAAATCTAAAAAAACTGCAGGTACTTCTGTTAGAGAGTATTTTTTAAAATATTGCCTCTCTCCCGAAATTGAAATAACTAGGCATATGCCTGAAACATTTACTGAATTTGGTATTACTTCTGCTAAAGGCGAATATACACATGTTCATAATAAAACACAAGGAGAACATATACCATCGGTTAGATTAAAGCTTTTATTGGATAATATAGATGTAAATATATGGAAAACATATTATAAATTTTCAATCATTAGAAACCCATATAATATTGTGATATCTGCTTTTTTTTATTATGGATTAACAAGAAGACCTTTGTTATTTCCTATGTTTTTAATACAATCTCAAACAAAGGCTTTTAATGACCCTATTCCTGAAAATATTAAAACGTATTTTAGACTTTGGGTTAAACATGAAATGCCATTTATTCATTTAAATTCAGATTATATATTTAAAATTAACACTGAAATTGTTCCAGATTTTTTTATTAAATTGGAAACAATAAATGATGACATGGAAATATTGTGTAACAAATTGAATATTAAATGGGAACCCGATACGTTTAGTAAATTCAATGTAGGTGATAATAAGCCCAACTGGATAACTCCTGAAATATTATATGATGATGAATCAATACAATTGGTAAAAGAGTTATTTTCTTTTCAAATTGAACATTTTAATTACGATTTTCCTAAATAAGGATACTTAATGACTACTGTAAATATGGATGATACAGAATTATCATTTAAAATAAATAACATTATTCAAAATAGGACTATAGATCCTGCAACAATTATAATTGAAGAGTCTGCAATTGAAGAACCAGTGCTTAATGTGGAATATGGAGTATTATTTTCTATAGAAGTAGATTGGACAGTTACAGGTAAATATAATCAATATGAAAGTTCACTTGATGCCTTAACCTTGTTTTCTGAAACAAATATTCCTGAAAATTTTATTATTTCAGAAGTCGATTGTACTGAAGAATTAATGTTAGATTGGGTGAAATGGATATTTAATAATAGTGATGATATTAAACGATCAATTAGAAGAGATATATCATTTAAATCTGCGGGTATAGGAGAGTAAGATGACTATTCCAGCAACTGGTTTTAGTATGTTGAATATCAAAAATGAAATAGAAGGGGTGGTGAAATTAGGGAATGGTGCAAATTTAAATGATCCATATACTGGTAATACGATAACTTTAAATGATGATTGGGTTAGAAATATAATAGTCGGTACAGCTAATATTACATATGGAACATCAATTTCAATGTCATCATTTGCATCATTTACATTTGTTAATTTGTTCATATTTAATAAAACTTGGTCCGGTGGTATGGACTTTTCCTATGATTACGGTGTAAGTGCTAAGGTATGTAAATTTTTTCCTATTTATGAAACTATGTATCGTGTTACTGTTGCTGGTTATGCATCATTCATGAACCCCACTTACGAATCGGGACATTCGAGTCCGGAAGACAATCCTTATATAACAAGGGCTAATGGTTGGACTTCAACAACAACCGATGGATGGTGTTTTGGTCAAAGTAATTTATTAAGAACTATCAAAATGCCTTGGTCTACTGAAGTGGAGGCGACAGGCACGGCTATGACAAATGGTCGAAGCTCCACTGGTTTTACCATATTTGGTAATTCGACAATTGCGTATGCCTGTGGAGGGGTTAATATTGCCGGCACTGCAGCTCTTACCACTAGCACTAAATATACATATGCAACTCAAGCAAGTGTTGCTGGGCCAGCATTGGGTGTCGCATTATCTTGGAGAGCATCTGCGGCTAATGCAACATTAGGATGCGTTGTAGGTGGATATGCTTTTGCAGGAGCCAACAGTACCGCCACAGATAGAATAACTTTTGCCACAAATGTTAGAGTAGTTGGTGCTGTTTTAGGTGTTGCCACTTATGGATTAGATGCTACTTCTAATACAACAAATGGTTATTTTTATGCATCAAAATCATTAACTACTGGCACAATGGATAAATATTCCTTTGCAACAGCCACTCGAGTTGCTGGAACAACATTTTATCCACCAATGCCTGTTGGCACAACTGCTCCAGGATTTGCTGATCGTATAAAGGGTCAAGGAGGAACTCAAACAGCGGCATATACATCATATCTTACAGCTATTGCCGATGAAGGTATGTCCAGCGGTTACATGTATCAAAAAAAATATTTATATTCAAATGATACTGTAACTACTGTAAATAATAGAACGGCTTATGTCGCTTATGATATGGGTGTCGAACTGGCGGCTACTAATTCTATATGTAATGTTCCAGGTGGTTTTTAATTTTTAATTTTTAGGGGTAACAATATGAATGCATCAAACAATAGAGCAAATCATGATTTTCAAATATTACATTTTCTTGTGGGGTCTTGTTTTACATCAGATGGTGCATATGCTTTATTAAAGGACTTAGAAGAAGAAAAACTTTATTCGGTCAGCACTCTTAGAAATAGAGACTTAATGCTGAAAAAAAATTATATTAAAATTCAAAAACTATTAAACAGTGAAGATGAATTGGATAGAATTGATGGAGAAATATTAAAAAATGAAACAGAAAATACTAAAGAAATGGAAGATAGGTGTGCAAATGCCGCTATAAAAGAATTAGAGTTTATACAATTATGTATTGAAAGAATACAACCTCATAGAAAGTATGCGCATTTGCCAGATGCCGAAGCTCATGAAGCAACACAACGAGATGAGTGGAAGTTTGAATTTATTCATCGTGCGGAAAATTGTTTATTGACTACAGGTGCCATTGCTACTGATCAATTTGGTGCTATGAGACAGCATCCAGATTTTGCAACAGAAATATTACCAGCAATCGAAAATACAAAACAATTGATGTTGCAAAATGTTCCTGCTGAAGAAATATTAAAATTGAGATCAGACACCCCAACTCAATTATTACTATGTCAAGAATTTCCAACGATTAATCCTAGTTTATTATTAAAAAATGAAGGATAAATAATTCATAACACTTATGGTGATTTATGAAAGCAATACCACTCATTCTAATAGCTATTCTGCTATTTGTCTATCTAAGCATGGAGATTTCCTCACAGTCTCCATGTTCTTCTTTTTCTCCAAATCCCTCCCTTTGTAACTCAGATAATCAT
Source organism: uncultured Luteolibacter sp. (assembly GCA_964458895.1). Taxonomy (GTDB): domain Bacteria; phylum Verrucomicrobiota; class Verrucomicrobiia; order Verrucomicrobiales; family Akkermansiaceae; genus Luteolibacter. Next base: position 4,055 of record CAYWLC010000001.1, read on the forward strand.
CCTGAATAAATTGTTTACATTTCCGGAAAGTATGATATAATAGTATCATAAATAATTTATTATGTTATAGGAAAAATCAATGAGTTATGCAAGATGGTCTACTTCTAATTGGTATAGTTTTTATAATAGTTCTCCTGAAGAGTCTCTTAAAGAAGATCAGGTATTATCATTATGGCATGTTACTGATAATAAGGATTTTACTTATAGCGAACTGTTATCTTTTGGCCAAAATAAACTATGGGTATTATATCCAAATGCATCTAATGAAGATATATTAGAAGCAATGGATATTATTGTTAGATTTAAAAAAGACGTTTGTGATGATTTTGATACCATTTTTTAAAGTAATGATAGGAAACTATAATATCCTATGTAATTCAAGAAACTGCATAGGATATGAATAATACACAAATAATTTGAAGTATAATATTATTTATTTTCTAATACTTCAATTCTTTGTAATAATTGTTTGTTTTGTTCAGTCAATTCTTTAATTGATTCTATTAATAGACCTACCATATTACCGTAGGCGACAGAATATATTCCATCAGTGTTTTGATATACTGCTTCTGGTAATACTTCTAGAACTTCCTGAGCTATTACGCCAGTATGAACTTTTTCTTTATCGTCCATATCATTACGGGTAAATGTAACACCTCGAAGTGATTTAACTTTATCTAAGGCATTTGGTATAACTTGGATGTTTTCTTTAAGTCGTTCATCAGAATAGGCTGTTATATTTGCTGTTGCCTCAAAATTCCCATCCCCTGATAAAGTAGCGGCAAGGGTTGTGCCCCCGTACCATTTGAACAAGTTTGATGTTGAGGGGACGGAAGTCCATAAGGTATTATTTTCAATACCTAATGCAAAATCAGCCGATAGGGCACCTATTGCTGGATATAAAACAATTTTAGTTCCAACACTTCTTGTAGTAAATGCAGGAGGTGCGACACCAACAGCGACAAAATCTATTCTATTACCAGTCGCTCCGTTTAAATATAACTGACCACCGCCTGTTGTTGTGTTGTTGGCTCCGGATATTGTAATTTTGTTTCCAAATGCTCCGGTGGTTGCATCAACAGTACCACCTGATTGATTTGTAGCATAAGCAGCGAAGCCTGATACATCAATAGGCCAATTTGATCCAAAATCTGTACTATCTACTTGAAGCCTTAATTTATTTGATGCCCACCCTATATATAGTTTATTAGTACTTTGACTTGTTCCTCCACCTTGTTGAATAGGAGTAAATCCTAAAGCATTTTGTTTGCCATTAAATGTTGTCCAATCAGCGGCAGTCAAATAACCAGCAACTGAAGTTGTAGCAGCCGCCATAGATATAATAGGAGCAGTACCACCAGAAGATACAACTGGGGAAGTACCAGTAACAGACGTAACTGTTCCAGTAGTTGCACCAATTGCAGTTCTAAAACTAGCGGCATCTAATGTAGAAACTGTATTATTGGCATTGACCCGAAGAAAGGATATTGCAGCTACATTTGTTAGTGTGAATAAACTATCACCAACTGTAGTTGAACCTAAATTTGTTCTTGCAGAACCTGCTGTAGTTGCACCAGTACCACCATTTAACACTGCTATAGTTGTTCCGTTCCACACACCAGTCCCGATAGTTCCAACAGATGTAAGGCTCGAGGTTGTAACACCAGAACCTAATGTAGTGGATGATAATACATTTGTTCCAGCTATTGAATAAGATTTACCGGATGCAATATCTAAGTTTTCTGAAGAAGTCCAAGCAGTAGTAGTTCCTACCCAATTTAATGTCTTATCAGTAACACCCTTAACAGTAATACCAGCGCCATTCGCAGTAGTATTATTATATCCAGTTGTTGTAATTGTAGTGATTGATCCTGCTACTGGAGTAGTTCCACCTGTAGCACTATAAGATACTTGAGTTTTGCTATCTATAGATGTAACAATATATGAACCACTTCCACCTAAACTTCCAGTCCCAACTGTAGCAGAAAGAGAACTACCTACTATCAATCCTGTAGTTGTGCTCATACCCGATAGAACTGCTGTCCAAGGACCTACACCTGTAATTGTTCCTACTGTTCCTGTTGCACTAATTGTTGCACTTGGGACAGAACCTAACTCAATGTTCTTGTCATCAACAGTTAATGTAGCTGTATTAATTGTAGTAGTTATTCCATTAACAGTTAAATTTCCAGATACTACTAAATCGTTATTGATAGTAGAAGTACCAGTTGTGGCACCCATACTTAATATAGTGGCAGCACCAGCAAAGTTTACAGTTGCAGCAGTTGTATTCAATAAATTAAATGAGGTACTGCCGGTAGTTAAACTAGTTGTAACTACCGGTGATGTAATAGTTTTATTAGTAAGCGTCTGTGAACCCGTTAGAGTTACCACAGTAGAATCTATTGCAATAGTAACTGCAGAAGAACCATTAAAACTTGTACCTGATAATCCAGTACCAATTGTTAAGGCATTAAGGTTAGATCCTAATGAAACTCCTGATATAGTACTATTTACTAACATTGTATTTGTAACAGTACCAGTATCTGATATACGCACTGTGTTACTATAACTAATACTCCGCATATCAGTGCCATCAAAATAAAATGTAGATCTAGTACCATTTTGAATGGTAATACCTGCACCTGTTGCGTATTTAACAGTAATATTAAATCCACCTGAAGTTATATTATTAACTGTCCAGGACTTAATAAGTATACTCGGTATTGTTATAGTAACATCTGCAGTTAAAGTACCGGAAATATTAAAAAAATAATTTTCTGCTTCAACATCGGTTAGTGTCGTATTTGTTGTTATTGTTTTACTTAAATGACCTTTTGAATAACTATTCAATAATGATATATTAGTATCCATTTCCGTATTTGTCAACGGACTACCTTTTGTACTACGTAATGTTATAATTGTTGCTGCCATATTTGTATTCTCGGTTGTTAACTAATTAGAACTGGTATATTATATGTATTTATAAAAAATAAATGTTTACATCTTAAAAATATAGTATATAATAGATTATGAATTCTAATATTATATAAGAAACTTATGAATGAAACTATTAAAGAACTTGCAAGTAGAGTAGGTATTATTCCTTTAAATGATGTTACTTCTTTTGGTATGTCAGAGGAAAATAACTCTTATTATTGCAAAGGTTATATGCTTGAGGATTTGATTAATCTAATAGTGCATGAACATCTTATTATCTGGGAGCAAATGGATAATGGTAATAAAGTATCTGGATTTGTTGAGATGGAAGATTATCCAAAAGCAGTGATAAAACAATTTAATTATGAGAGGAAAAAGAAGTGAACATATTTTATCTTGATAATAATACGAAAGAATGTGCTGAGTATCATGTTGATAGGCACTGTGTTAAGATGATATTGGAGTATTCTCAGTTATTATCTACAGCCCATCGTGTTATCGATGGCGTTGAATATGTCGATGATTCCTCAGGTAGAAAAATCAAAAGATGGAAATTGAGTGGTTGGTATGAAAATATTTTATATAAAGCCACTCATATCAACCATCCTAGTGCAATCTGGGTTAGGCATTCTTATGATAATTATGCATGGTTAAGAAGTCTTTTATATCAATTGTGTAAAGAATACACCTATAGATATGGTAAAATTCATAAGGTTGAAGCATCTGGATTGATGGAAGCATTATGTTATGCTCCGTTGAATATCAAAATAGGTAAATTTACCGAACCAACTCCAGCAATGCCACCAGAATATATCGTTGAAGGTGATTCGGTTCAATCTTATAAGAATTACTATAATGGTTCTAAGAAACATCTACATAACTGGAAACTTAGACCAATCCCATATTTTATAGAGGTATCAAAATGTTAATTTATGTAGTTACAGCCTATCGTTTTGGTGATAGAGAAAGCCATAGTTATGTAGTCGGTGCATTTGACGATGAAGAGACTGCAATCAAACAAGCCAAACTTGAAAGAGATTGGCGAGGTGGTAAATATGAATGCGAAGTTCGCTCAATGGAACTAAATGAATCATTGAAATACAAGAACTATAATGTTGTATTGGCATTACCTAAACTTTTTCCTTGTTACACCTTATTGGATGATGAAAAATGAATATAAAACGATACCACGAATTGGCAGAAATTCAAAAACACGATTTGTTGACTCCAGAGGAACAAGCCGAGTATATTGCTATTTCTACTAAAATTCTATATGCAATGATGAAAACTGATGAAGATGTAACGGATATATTAATGAGATTAAGGAATAGATAAGCTTTACTGAACTGACTCCGGCAAAGCTTAATATATAAACTACTACACTGATATACATTATTTTGTAAAAGGAGAATAAATGCCATTATATGATTTTAAAAATAAAGAAACAGGTGAAATAGTTGAGATGTCTATGTCTTATGGTTCTAAACAACAGTACTTAATAGATAATCCGCATATAGAATCTATCATTTTAATTTCACCATCATTGGGAGATCCGACTAAACTTACCGCAACTAGAAAATTCGATACTGGGTTTAAAGATGTCTTACAAAAAATACATAATAAAACTCCCGGTAGTCAACTCGATAAAACCTCTTCCCAACTTTAAAGGAACTTTATGGCGCGTAGACCAAAGATAGTAGATACTCATTTTGAAGATATTTCGAAATACCAACAACCTACTAACGATAAAGTTATACAAGGAGTACAGTCAAATAGATTAAAAATGCGTATTGAAGATCTAAAGACCTTCAAACCTCTTACTAAAAATCAAGAATTATTCTTTGATTCTTATAAAGTAGGTGAATATTTTATGATGTTATCCGGCTCAGCCGGTACGGGTAAATCATTTATTGCATTATATAAAGCACTTGAAGAATGCATGGACAAAAGTAACTCTTTTAATAGAGTATTAATTGTTCGTTCGGCAGTACAAACTAGAGATGTAGGATTCTTAAAAGGTAGTTTGGATGAAAAGACATCTATCTATGAAGATCCTTATATTCAAATCAGTTCAACTTTATTCGGAAGAGCCGATGCATATCAAAGATTAAAAGAACAAGGTTATATTGAATTCACTACCACAACCGCTATCCGTGGCATGAGTTTTGATAATTCTATTGTTATATTAGATGAGATGCAAAATTGTACTTTTCAAGAGTTAGATACTATTTTGACTAGAATTGGACATCAATCAAAGATAATCTTTGTCGGTGATTTAAGTCAAAATGATTTATTGAAGAAATCTTCAGAAGTGACAGGTTTGCCTCAATTCTTAAAAATCGCTGAGACTATGGATGAATTTTGTCGTATTCATTTTACTTCCGCTGATATTGTTAGATCATCTTTGGTAAAATCATATATTATAGCAAAGGAAAATTTAGGTTACTAAAATAAACGTTTACTTTCTCAGAAAATGTGATATAATAGACTCATAAATTAAATAAATGAGGAATTATAGATTATGAAAGAATGGGATATTTTTAAAGTTGTAAGCGAAAACCAATACAAATTTGTTAAAAGTCATACAGGTTATGATTGGTCTTTGGAAATTGAAATGGAAGAATTGGGTGAAGGATTCAAAGCATTCATAACCGATACACCATTTATGAACTATACAGTCTAATTGATATGCGGACGTTCCATGAATACAATTTTCCAAAACTAGTTCAAAAGAATACTGATGGATCTAGAGTTTATTTAACTCCAACTGGAGAAAAGTATCCATCAGTAACTTCTGTCACGGGTTTAGGAGGTGCTAAACATATAATGGAATGGCGTGACAGAGTAGGTCATGCAGAAGCAGATGCTATATCTAGAAGAGCTGCGAATAGAGGTACTCGTATCCATAAACTGTGCGAAAACTATCTACTCGGTAAAGAAATAGAAGTTGATATGTTTGATAAAGAAGTATTCAACTCAATGTTGCCTCATATAGATAAAGTTGGGGATATACATTGTATTGAAAAAAGAATTTATTCTCATATATTAAAAGTAGGAGGTACTGTTGATTTAATTGCAGAATTTGATGGAGAAATATCAGTACTTGATTGGAAGACTTCAAGAAGAGTAAAGGATTTTGATGAATTTGATGGGTACTTTATGCAAGCAGCAGCATATTCTCAATGCTTTCTAGAGTTGACTGGAATTAATATAGATAAGTTAGTAGTTGTTATAGGTATTGATGATAATCCATCAATGGTCTATATAGAAGATAAAGCAATTTGGTTAAAGAAGTTTAAGCATCAAAGATACAAATATTATGCAATTAAAAAGATATAACAAGATAATTTGTTTTTAATATCTTCTAAGTATTCGTCTGATCTCATATATGTATTATTAGGTATTTTCATGCCTAAGTTTTTGTATAATTCTTTTATTTCTAGATATATAGGTCTAAGAGCTAAATTTCTTTTTTTATCCCCGCTATTTAAAAAATTATGAGTACCATTAGTTATTCGGAGTTTACTACTAACTTTTCCTCCAGTCCTACCTACTTCACTATTAAGAAAATTATGAGTGCCATCAATAACTCGTTGGTTATTCCATAGTATAGCATTATCTCTATTTAAAAAGTTATGTGTTTTATTATCTACACGTTTTTTATTATGTTTTGAAACTAGTTCCGCGGTAAAACCGTCAAGACCATTTTCTGGTTTTAGATTAGCCCATTCACTTGATTTGACAATATTATATTCTTCTGAAAATAATAAAGCAAAGTCTGTTAATAATTCTTGTGTATCAAACTGATGAAACCACAGAGTTTTGATATACTTTTTTCCGTGTTTCTTAATATGCTTAACCCAATATGTTCCAGATCCATAGTACTTTATTGGATCTTTTTTGGTTGTCATACCAAAGTATTTTAGACCTGTAACTGAGTGTTGTTTGATGTAGAGATAGGTAGGTGTAATTGGGGTATATATAGTCATGCTGGTACTCCTTGAAAGTATTAGAGCCAATAGATCTGCCAGGATCGTGATTGGCATTTTTAATGTTTACATATAACGTATTTTGTTATATAATAGTTATTTATACAAAATGAAATTTTACTATATTATAAATATAATATAATATTAACAAATAGGAGTCTACTTATAAGATAAACTGAAGTACAAATCCGCTATAAAACTTCAAAGCAATGAGTTCAGCTGAAGAAATAGGGAAACAATATTAGGATTCTTCTAATATTGTCACTAAAAAATAGGAGAACCCACATGCGAGCAATCACAATGCTCTTATGTCTGTATAGTATGTCTGCATCAACACATGCTCAGACTACTTTACATAAAAAGATCAATGTTTCAAATAAAGATATAATATGTGTCGCTGAGACAATATACTCAGAGGCAAGAGGCGAATCCTTGACTGGCCAACTTGCAGTAGGTGCAACGATTGTTACTAGATCTACAAAAATATTCCACAAACCCGCTTGTAAAATAGTGAAGCAGCAATATACACAGAAACGTATACCTGCTAAGGATAAAGAAGAGTTTATTAAGTTAGCAACTAATATACTTCATGGTAATGCTAGAAATCCAATTGGAAATCTAGACTCTTTTGACTCTTTCAAATATAGGTACTCTAAAAGACCTAAGAAAAGTGTTAAAATTGGTAAACATTATTTCTATAAGATTATGAAGATTGAAAAAGTTTAAAATAATTGTTTACATTTTCGAAAAACATGATATAATAGACTCATAAATTAATTATTTGGATATTATATCATGAGAAAAGTTAAACAAAATTGGTTCTTAACATTAAATGAAGCTCTTCAATCGGAAGATTTAGTAAATCTTTGGCCTTTTGGTTTAAACATAGGGTATGGAGAGACTGCTAGATTTACAACTGATTGCGGTAGACTTATTTCGGTATATCGTGAAACTGATGGTCTATATGAAAGACCAGTACATTATAGCACACTTTAATAGAGATTAATTATGAATAGAAATATATTTGACGAAATAAATGATGGCGAAATGGGCCAAACTGAGTTTGATGAATGGTTAATCCAATATACTGAAGATGTATGCAATACAGTTAATAAAACTGAAGAAATTAATTTAACTTCATTAAAAGAATGGGCTACTTCCAATGAACAAGTTTGGGATTCATTTGAAGTAGGTTATGAGACAGCTCGTAATAGAGTAAAATCTTTATTAGGAATTAGTGATGAATAATTGTTATGATGAAATATTAAATGCTGCTACTCACCGTAAATTTAATATTTTAAAAGAGATTAAACAGAATCTTTCCGATGAAATTAAATCTCTTGATGAATTTTTTAATAATTTTCTTATTAATAATAATCTTGACCGTAAAAAGAAAATAGTAAGCAATTGGAAAATCTATAGAGATAAAACAGATGAATATTGTGAAGTTGTTGATAATCTTAAATTAGTAAAATATTACCTGGAGAAATTTAATGTTTGAATCCGCAAATGACTTTTCATTGCATATAGAAACACTTGCGAACCAAAAAAATATTGGGGTAGTTGATGCTCTATTACAATATTGTAATGAAAATTTTATTGAACCTGAAGAGGTTACTAAGTTAATTAATAAATCTTTAAAAGATAAACTTGAAATGCACTTTATAGATATGAATTATTTACCAAAGCAAGCTTTTTTAGATTTTTAATGGATGGGTATTCAGCATATAAGTTCTATTTAGCTATTAGATTACATTATACTAGAGACTCATATGACGTCTTTAAAAATAGAGGTGTAGTAAAGTATTCTAGAGAGTTATTTGATAAAAGAAATGATAGATCATTATTTGAGAAACTCTCTAAAAAATATCCAAAGGAACCACAACTTATTCAGTTTTATGTATCTAATTTTGCATATGGTAATGATTCTCCTGTATATGAATTATCACATGCCGAAACGTATTATACAAATTGGCTTAGACGTAAAGAAAGTATCACACAAGTATTTACAGATGACCTAAATTGTATTATAATAGACTCAGAGAAAAATAAATTATCAAAGGAAGAAGTACTTGAGTTTGGTTTTTGTCAACCTCCAAGTATATTAACTCTTCTTATTAGTAATAGAATTTCTCTAGAAACTGTGTGTATTCTTAATGACTTCATGGATTTAATTAGTACTTGGCATATGTCAGGTTATATGCAAACCATGTGGGAAAAGGATATACGCAGAATTTGCAAATCTAAACGGTTTGTAAAATATAATCGAGATAAGATAACATCGATTATAAATAACTTTGTAGAAGATTTAAATCAACTACAATATACTACGCAAATATAAACATACTTCGCTAACAAGGAAAAATTATGTCACTTGATATTACAGCTTTACGCAAATCCCGTTCAACTGATTTTGCTAAAATCACATCTGAAATCGATAAAATTTCAAATCCTCAATCTCAATCTAGAAACGATAATCGAGTTTGGAAACTTACCGTAGATAAAGCAGGCAATGGTACTGCAACTATTCGTTTCTTGCCACGTATTGATGGTGATGAGAATGAATTACCTTGGGCTAAAGTATTCTCACATGGCTTTCAAGGTCCTACCGGTAAATGGTATATTGAAAACAATCTGAATACTATTAACCTAGAAGATCCTGTTTCACAGTTAAATTCTCAATTGTGGAATTCAGGTATAGAAGCTAATAAAGAAATTGCACGTAAACAAAAACGCCGATTATCATATTATGCAAATATATTAATAGTTTCTGATCCAAAGAATCCTGAAAATGAAGGTAAAGTTTTCATGTTTAAATTTGGTAAGAAGATCTTCGATAAGATTATGGATAAAGCAAAACCTACTTTTGAAGATGAAACACCTATAAACGTATTTGATCTCTGGGATGGAGCTAATTTTAAACTGCGTCAACGTACAGTTGCTAGTTATCCTAATTATGATGAGTCTACATTTTCTGATTCAATTCCAGTAACAGAGAATGATGATACACTTGTGAATATTATGAATTTACGACATAATTTACAAGAATGGTTATATCCAAGTAGTTTTAAAGATTATGATGTTTTAAAGAAAAAGTTAGATTCTGTTTTAGCAGGTGATAGTTATACACCAAAGACTGCTGAACAGATTGCTGAAGAGTTTGATGTACCTTCTGCTCCTAAAGTAACACAAGTTGCAAAACCTGTGTCTATATCAGTAACTGATGATGACGATGATACTATGGCCTATTTTGCTAAGTTAGCGGCTGAAGATTAATCTTTAATTATCATAGTAATTTAAGGGGACTTTATGTCCCCTTTTTTAATTAATTGCGTATGTACTTGAAATGTATCTAGATGATGTACTATCTGAACTTCTTACGGGTAATCTAACTGCAGTACTATTAACAGTACTATTAGATGTATTTACGGTAGGGGCTGATACAACTGTATTTCCTGCAGGTTGAGCAGCATCTTCTCTAGCAGATTCTGTAGCAACTGTTTTTGCTGTTACAACATCAGCTGTCTTTGGTGTAATAGCTTCTGCATTTGGGCCTTTATTTAATTGTTCAAATCTTGCTACCATTTCTGGATTATCTTTCCAATTTTCACCTTTTTCATTTAAAATCATAGCTCGGCTTTTCAAAGCGTCTATTGATAATTCAGATATAGGTTTTTCGTCAATCTTTTTAAGAATTTTATCCTGTTTTTCAGCTTTTTCAGCTTTTTCTTTACGTTCTACTGATGGTCTAACATGATCTGATTCATACTTTTCAGGTACTTCCATTTTGTCAATTTTTAATGAATCTAATTTAACTGTACTATTCCACTTATCAATCATTGAATTTAAACCTTCAATAAGAGCTATTTGTACACTATTAATCATACCTTTAATAGTATCAATTGGATGAAATAGTGCATCATAATAATCTGCTATAATATCTTGGAATGAAAATGAATCTAAATCTTTTGATGCTTCATCAAATCCTAGTTTTTCCAATAACCAAGAAGCCATATCTTTAATTAGATCTGCTAATCCTCCAACAAGAGAATTCATAAATCCTGTGATTGCACCTTGAAATGCTCCGGCAACTCCTTCCTTTTCGTATCCTTCTATAGCACCTTTAACAGTATCCCATAATGTCATAATAATAGTAACTGGTAACATTAATTTACCAACTATTTTAGCAACAGCACCAAACATTTTACCAAATTTACCTAGGTTTTCAGATATAGCAGTAAATATACCCTTTGATTCTTTTGCTGGAGTTAGTAAATCTTTTATTACTGTATATGCTTCCTCAAAAGGAGCAAAAAAGTTCTTAATTCCTGTTTTTAACCATTTAAATACTTTGGATATTTTAGATTCATCATCTATTTTGAATATAGACTTTATTTTGTTTAACGAGTTTTCAAAGAAGTCACCTAAAGATTTTAATTTCGTATCAAATATTTCTTTTAGTTTTAAACCGAGATCTCCAAATACTTTACGAATACTTTTAACTACTTCCGATAGTTCCTTTTTCATTAACTCAGGAGTAAACAGTTTCAACCAGAATTTAATATTTTTGACTTGGGCAACAATTGTACCTTGTAAAGCACCTAATGCAATACCTATGCCGGCTATAATTGCTCCAAGTGAAAATCCTTCTTTAATATCTTGCTTTAATGATGGTTTAGTATTCTTTTCGATACCTTCTAATGCACCAATCATTCTTTCATTTGTCTTTGCTGCTTCTGCCTTTTCTTCATTGGTTGTTATAGGCATTGCCAAGAATTTATCTTTAATTTCTATCAAAGATTCTAAAATAGCATTTGATATAAGATGAATATCACGTAATTGTTCAACTAATATATTGTCATCATCTAAAGCTTTCTTCTCTTCAATTAATTGTCCGAGTTCAATTAATTTAGAAGTTGTAAGAGTACCATGAATTTCATTGAGAGAAACTAATTGTTTCTCCAACAAATCTTGCATTGATCTTTGTGTAGGACGATTAGCCATTTTGTTTACTCTGAATCCTTTGTTTTTCTTCTTCCAAATAGTTTATTAACAAAGCAACATATATTTCTTTCTCAAATGGTATTAAATTTTCTATCTCTGCCAACGAATATTTGTGGTGTTGCATTAAAGCAAAATTCATTTTATAATAATTCATCAATGATTCGTGGCAAAGATTTACTAGAAAAAAGATTGTATACCACTCAAGGTTGCTTCATTATGGGCATTGCATATTGGACATGTATATTCAATATCTTTACTAATTTTTGGCATAGTTTCAAAGAACTTCTGAAGTTTACCAAATTGTTCTGTTGTTAAGTTATTTAAAAATTCTTTTAATTCGGTTTGAGTTGTATCACTTGCATGATATAATTGTTCATCATCATATATGTAATCAATACAATCAATAATAATTTTAAATATGTCATCTACATTATTTGTACTGATATCTTCTAATTTCTTAATTATATTAATACTTGGGTATTTTAATACAATACCTACATTATTAAATAACTCTATTTTATTAGTATGTTCAGGATCTTTTTTTACTTCAAGTTGGGTCAAATCAAACTTAACTGTTACTTTTGCTTTTGGATCATCACACTGTTGACATTTAAAAACTAATTCAACTTCTTCGCCGACTGACTTTGCTCTAATTTGAGTAAAGATATACTCAAGGTCAAACATCGCTAATTTATTAATATCAATGTCATCTTTTATACAAGACTTAATAACTTCTTGCAAAGTATTGACCATTATATTTGGATCTTCACTTTGTTGCGCAATCAATAATGCCTTTTCTTCTTTTACTAGAAATGACCTATACTTTACTTCTTTATTTGTTGAAGGTATAGTTAATTGATATATAGGTGTACTATTAACCGGCAATGCCATTGTATTATTCTCCTTTATGCATATTATGAATCATTGTTGCCAAGTCGTTAGTACTTCCAACAAATATAGCATTGTTAGTAACCTGACTTGCGGGTTCTTCTTTTTTCTTTCCTGTACCGGATAGTTTTTGTTTCTGTGCATGCACATCTAACAATTGTTGGTTCATATCAGCAACTTGCTTCATTAATGTACCAACAACTTCGTATGCTCGAGGATGTTCGCTTTGTTTAGCTACCTCGATCATATCATAAAGGGCCGACCTCCCTGTCGATAACAACTCCTTAATATTACCACGTACGTGATCGAAATCATTTTCGATATATTCGTCCTGAGTTCCTTTGGGAGTAGGAACTATATCGTCAATACGTGGAATTATATTAGTATATTCTATGTTTTCCAAGTCAAATACTTCTGATAATTTATCATTCATTTTCATTGTAATATTTATGCGTTATAACCAGCAATTGTTGTAAGTTTATTTTGTAAACCGGTTAAACCATAATTCATTAGTAAACCTCCTACAGGAGAACTTGCAATTCCATTGAATACTCCGGCAATTTCGGAAAATAATCCATCATTTGTTTTATTTAATAAATCTGTATCGTCATATGTATATCCACCAATTGGTATCCAATACTTATATGCTAAAGTTACTGATAGTTTCATTAAGTCTTTTGAGGCTGAATCCATTTGAATAGCACCTACTGTTTTAGGATAGCATTCTCTTAACTCAACCATATATTTAGTTTTACTTGCAATATCTTCTACACCAATTTGTATAGGTTTTATATAGTTTGCATAATAATTAAATGATCTTGTAACTGGATTTTGTATACTATATTGCCAATCATCAAAGTATTTCTTTACCTTCATTTCATTGTCTACATAAAATGAAAGAGAAAGGTTATCATACATTCTTTGATAAGGAGCTTCTCTTGTTTCACCATACGTTAGATTTGGCGCAGTATTATAATTTAATCCTGGTATTTGTACTTGGTCACAAAACATAGAAACTAGTTTTGGATCTTTGTTTTCATTAGTGTCTGATAAAATTAATGGCATAATAACTGAATATCGTGCAGTTCTCATTAACCCAGATACTTTTACTTCCGATATAAAATCTGATAGTAGACTCATTAATTCATCATCCTTTTTGACTCTTGCCAAACTTTAGCCTTGTTAGCACCTACAAATCCTTCTACTGGTAACATCATAGCAGTTGCCCAATTGTTGGCTGTAATTTCTCTGCATTGAGTACGTATATGCGAGTTTAAATATCTATGAATACATGGTTCTGCAAATTTAAACTTCGATATACCGGATATCAATTGCCAAGAATATCTCAACCTAGTATTTTCATCCATATTCTTATTAGTTGCAAATACCATCATCTTATCAAGAAGTTTAATTCTTAATTGATAAGGTAGATAATGGAAATTTAATCCATAAAATCCATCTTTAGTTTTCTCATATGGAAACACTAAAGGAAACATATCCCAATATGGTAATGTTGATTTATGTTTAGCATCATATCTGTACAAATATAATTTTCCCGGCATTATTTTACCAATAGAGGTAAATTGTGGAGCAGTCTTTAATACATTACTACCATTTATATGTTGATGATGTAATAGCAATATCTGCTGATCAAACCAAGATTTACTTGCTCTAGATGCTTGGGGTAGACTATATTTGTTTTTCTCAAATACATCTAACATTGTAGGTTCTTTTATATTTGCCATATACTATTTAT
>CAYWLC010000001.1:18731-103585 GCA_964458895.1 uncultured Luteolibacter sp.
AGTTTATCATATCCGGCAGATCTTCAATCTCCGGAATATGGTGGTAATATGGTTGTGCTTTACATTAATGTTGCTACAGCATCTAAGTTTTTACCTCCACCAAATCAAACATATGATATGAAAGATTTGGATATTTCTAGAGATAGAGGATTACTTATAGGTAGACCTATTTCTAATATAAATGCTGCTATTTCTGGAGCATTAAATACAGCTATGGGAGGTCTTTTTGCGGGCGCAATAGGTGGATTCGCAAGTATTGCGACAGGTGCTACTGCTATTGGTGGCGCAGCGGCTTGGGTTGCAGGTGATATAGCAGGAACTACTACTAGAGAGCAAAAAAGATTAAAAACTGCAATTGCTCTACATATGCCCAATACATTAAATATTAGATATGCTACTTCTTGGTCAGAAGAAGACACCGGAACTACAGAAGCATTATCTCAAATAGGTGAAGATGCTATTGGTTTGTTAAAATCTTTAACATCTGTAAAGTTATCCAATATGGTTGACGATGGTAAATCTATTTTAGCATCTGAAGCATTACAAAAAATGGGTACTATATCTGCAAGAACTGGTTTGGCAGGTAATCCAAAGAGAGAAATGGTATTTAAGGGTGTTGACTTTAGAACATTTTCCTTTGATTACAATTTCTTTCCAAGAGATGAAAAAGAAGCTGAACATGTATATAATATAATTTATCAGTTGAAATTTCATATGTTACCTGAATATAAGAATGATACAAATAATTTTTTATATGTTTATCCCTCTGAGTTTGATATAAGTTACTTTTCAGGAAATGGACTTAATCAATATATTCATAGACATCCTTCATGCGTATTGACAGAATTAAGTGTAAACTATACTCCAAACGGTAATTTTACTACATTTGCAAATGGTATGCCTACACAAATTGCTATCACTATGTCATTTAAAGAACTTACATCTCCAACAAAAGAAGCTATACAAGATAGAGGTTACTAATGTACTTTAAGAATTTTCCTAATATGATATATGATTTTGATATAGGTGGTAAAGATACTGCTATATACTTAAGAGATATTACTCGTAATATTAGATTTCGTAGAGATGTACTAGCAAATATAACTATATACGATGAGTATGATATAGTAGATAATGAAACACCTGAACATATAGCAGAAAAGTTATATGGTAATCCAAACTATCATTGGATAATTATGTTAGTAAATGAAAAATATGATTATCTTAATGACTTTCCATTATCATATTATGATTTAGAAAAGCATATTATTAATTCATATGGTACTACTATGCATAATATACATCATTATGAAGATAGTAATGGATATATTGTAGATTCTACAAGTGCAGGTGTTTCTTCTATTACTAACTATCAATATGAAGAGTTACTTAATGAATCTAAAAGAAGAATAAAAGTTGTACCAAAAGGCATCATTGAACAAATAATAACTGAATTTAAGAAAATAATATAATGAATTCTTCAGAACAAATTTCAAAAGCCGGTGATATTAATATTGAGTTGGTTCAGATAACTACTGCTCAGAAATTTTATCAGAATATTACTAACCAAGTTATAGGAATACAAATATTTGAAGATATATTTTCGCCTTTTATAACCGGAACTTTAGAGATACGAGATTCACTGGATTTAATGAATGTATTTCCTTTTAATGGAGAAGAGTTTCTTGAACTTAAATTAACTACTCCTACTCTTGAAAAGGGTAATATAGACGGCAAATTTTACATTTATAAAATGTCGAATAGAACTATGGTTGGAAATAGAGCAACTATCTATACTTTGCATTTTATATCTACTGAAGCTATTGTTGATATTAATAAAAAAATAAGTAAGTCATTTTCAGGTAAATGTTCTGAAATTGTCAAAACACTATTACAAGATCCTGATGTAGGATTACATGTAACTAAAGAAATAAATGTTGAAGAAACTAATAATTCAACAAAATTTATTTCTAACTTTTGGTCACCAATTAAAAGTATTAATAATGTTTCTGAAACAGCTGTTAATAAAAATGGATCCGGTTCTTATTTGTTTTTTGAAAATAGATATGGGTTTAACTTTGTATCATTAGAATCATTATATAATGCAAAAGTCTTTCAAGGATTTTTATATGATAATTATATTCGTGATAATAAATCATATGGTACTGCTACAGTTAGAAATGTAACAGAAGATTATAAACGTATTAGAAGTATTTCTATTCCTACTGCATATGATTATGTAGAAAGAGCCAGAGGAGGTATGTTTGGTTCAAGATTATTTACATATGATATTACCACAAAGAAATATAATAATACTAATTATGATATGATTGAATCATTTGAATCATACAATCATCTAAATAAATATCCATTAGCATCTAATAAATCTATATACAGACATAATTCATTTATTATGTCTATGTCAAAGTATACAGGAAATTTTAATGAATATGGCGATGTTACAAATGCGTCAATTATACAAAATAGAGTATCTTCATTTGCCCAAATTGACGCAAATAAAGTAGAAATAGTTGTTCCAGGCAGATTAGATTATACTGTAGGTCTAAGAATAGTATTAAACTTATATAAGATTGAACCCGTAACAAAAGAAGATACTGAAACACAAGATCAAATGTTTTCAGGTGCATATATCATAGCGGCAGTTAATCATTATATTAATAGAAACATACATGAATGTACTATGGAAATAGTAAAAGAAAGTTTATTGATAGATTTGAATAGGAGCAAATAATGTTTCATCTTGGTTGTGTAGAGAATAGAATTGATCCACTTAAATTAGGTAGATGTCAAGTTCGTATTGTAGGTCTTCATACAGAAGATAAAACAGTATTACCGACTGATGATTTACCTTGGGCATATCCTATGATGCCTATTAATTCTGCTTCTATATCAGGTCTAGGATGGTCTCCTACAGGAGTTGTGCCGGGTTCTTGGGTAATTTGTATATTCCTAGATCCTGATAATCAACAACCCATAATGATCGGAACAATAGGTGGTATACCAAGTACTAAAACTGTATCATTTATTAATGACGCAACTAATAATATTATTTCAACAGATGATACTGGTGAACTTGTTAATCCAAAGGGAGATATATTAACTGATGCTGTAGATGCAATAATTGCATATGAAACTCCAGGAGCATCAATAGTACAATCTACAGGAACTAAATATGAATTATCTGCTATATCTGAAAATGGAACTACAACATATAATATAACACCTAAATCTAATATAACTCCTATTGCGACTGCTACTTATGATGAAACTACCGAATTATATTCTGTCTTATTAAAACGGCCGGATAATTATACAAAAGAACAATATTTGCCGTTTACAGATGTTAATCCTAAAACATTTGGAACTACAGAAGAAATTACAACCTATTTTGATAAGAACTTTTAAGGATTTATAATGGCAGATGCAATAGAAAAAACACCTATACCTCCAAATCCTCCCACTAGTGCAGGAGCAACTCAAGGAGCTGTAGCAGGAATTGCGGCAATTATTGCTGCATGTGAAGAGGGTGGATTCAAATCAAAATATGCAAAATGTGCTATGCTTGGTATTGCCGGTGTAGAAAGTAAATGGATGCATACTGCAGATGAAAATCACAAATATTCTGCTAAAAGAATTAGAACAGTATGGCCAAAGATTACCCAAGCAGAAGCAGAATTATGGAATAATAGTCCTGAAGTAAAGTATTCTAAACAAGAATTCTTTGGATTTATTTATGGTACTAAAATAACAGGAAATCCCGCAAATGGTCAATATTATGGTAGAGGGTATATACAATTAACATTGCGGTGTAATTATAAAGAAATTGGTTCAAGATTGGGTATAGATTTAATAAATCATCCAGAATTACTACAACAGTCTGCTGAAATAGGCGCAAAAGCAGTTGTAGAATATTTTAAAATGAATATCTCAGACTGGGATAAATTACAATGGGAACCTAGTTTCTTTGAAGTAGCTCTTTCTAAAGTTGGTGGACATAAAGGTGGTTGGCCAGCTAAAAGAAAATATTATGAATACTTTTTAGGCGGTAAATCCGCACCTGCTCCAACTAATAAAGATGCTGTATCTTCTGCTCCAACTAGAACTCAAGTAGAAATAAATGCTTTACCTGCATCTAGAAGAGAAGCATACACTGAAGATAGATCTGGTAATTTCTCTAAAACTGGATTCTGTGATCCTGAAGGAAAGTATCCTTTACGTGATTTTATGAATGAACCAGATACTAATAGATTAGCAAGAGGTAATATTGAAGATACCCACGTTAAATTTAAAGATGCTACTCGCGCAAAAAATATACCATTAGCAAATGGTGGTTCTTATGATCAACCCGAATCTGCATATAATACCATTTATCCATACAACAAAGTTATGGAGTCTGAATCTGGGCACGTTTTAGAATTTGATGATAGTCCTGAAGGCGAACGTATTAACTTATACCATCGTAAAGGTACTTTCATTGAAATAGATCCTAATGGTTCCCAAGTAAATTATATAGTAGGTGATGGATATTACATTACTGAAAACAATGGTAATATATTCATTAAAGGAACATGTAACTTAACCGTTTCAGGTCCAATGAATATACTTTGTCAAGGTGATGCAAATCTTGAAGTATGTGGTCAAGTTGACGCCGTATTCCATAACAATGTTAATATTGGTGTAGCCCAAGATTTAAATGTTGCGGTAGGCGGCGATTATAATGTATTAGTTGAAGGTAATTATAATGTAGAAGTTGGTAAGACATCAAACCATAGAGCAATAGGTACAATGTCATTAGAATCAACAGATGCGTTAAAATTAAAAACTGCAAAATCTATTAGTTTAGAAGGTGGGGATACTGCCTCTACTGCCGAAACATTATTAAAAATGTCAAGTAGTATTAAATTTGAAACTGAAAAATCATTTGAAATTAAAGCAGATTCAATGAAGTTTGATATTGCAAATGCTATTCAAATGAAAAGTGCATCATATCAATTACAAACTTCAGGTAATATATCTTTAGGTTCAGGCGACACTATAGGATTAATAGCCCCTAAAATTGAAAACAATAATCCTAGTACTACATTTCCTTCAATAACCTCATTAACTAAATTAGGAACATCACAAGTCCCAGTAGATTTTGCCGGTAATCAAATATCAGGTAGAAGTAGTGAAAATACTTTAGTTAATACTTACTTAACTCCTATGGGAACATATAATCCTAATACATTACCTAAAACTGTAGTTGATTCAGTATTAAATAAAATTCCATTATCATCCGGTTTACTTGGTTTGTTTGGTGGTAGTCAACCTGACATTTATGATCCAAAATATAGTGAACCAATGGAAAGAAAAACTAGTCTTTCTACTGCAGGTGTTTCGGAAAACCATGTATTAGTTGTACCTCCTACAGATTCTGCTCATCAACAAGGTGGACCAAATTTGATGCCTCCGGCTAGACATACGGACGGAGTATTTAAATTTGAAACTGAAGATGATTGGAACACTGCTTCTGGTCAAAAAGCTAGAGTAGGTATGGTAGGAACTTCTGATTATGAAAATAATGGCAATGAAGCAGGTACTTCCGGTGATTCATCTCCTGCTACTGGAGGAACTGGAGCAGGAACTCAATTATCTTCAGAGAAACTTACTGAAATTAATAATATGACCGATTTCCCTACTAGTTATAAGTTAAGTGATAACTTTACTTTAGGTATGTTAACTAGTGCTCAAGGTAAAGTATTGAAAAATACTACTTTACCGGATGGAGTGTATTCTAAACAACAATTAGTTGCAAACCTTTCAGCATTATGTATAAACATATTAGAAAAAGTTTATGCTGAAATAGGACCAAGTAGACAACAAGATCCTAATGGCATATGGAATATCAATTCAGGATTAAGAAATGAAACTGGAGGATCTTTCCATAATAAGGGAGAGGCATGTGATATTCAGTTATCTTCAAGAGATATAACTGAACATTATGAATTAGCCGTTAAGTTAGAAAAGATCTTACCTTATAATCAAGTTATATTAGAGTATAGAAACAAAGGCAATAGTGTATGGATTCATTTATCTTATTCAATGAAAGGAAGTATGAAACTTTGTACAACTTATATTGATGATAAGAATGTTAATTCTTCCGGTAAACCTGCATCTGGTTCAAATGGGTTACTTACGTTTTATGTATAGTTAATCACCTAAAAGGAAACTTTTTGTTTTACATTTAGAAATTTTAGCTTGACCTACAATAAAACCAGATATAGAATCAAAGGATAATTTAGAGGTACCTAAGTTAACATTAGCAAGATCATGCGCAGCTTGAGCAGCATCTATTGCTATTTGATTTCCTGTTTGAATAGCTGCAGTTAAAGAAGCCGCGGTTGAGGTTACTACTCCTTCAGCAGCACTTACGGCATTAGTAGCAGTTGCAATCATAGCAGCACCTACTTCATCCATAGTTGCTGCAAGAGTATCCATAGCTGCTTCACTTGCAGACATCATTAATTTTTTTATAGTTAAAGCATCTACATCAGGCAAGGCATCTTTTAATAATTGTAATAGTTCCATTCCAGAAGGTAAACTATTATATGTCGGCAAAAGGGCAGTAACACTTCCTAAAGTGAGAGGATTAGCTGCTAATCCTGCTACCAAGGTAGATACTCCCATAAAATGATTTGTAATATTATCCTCTGCATGTGATAATCTTGCAGCTAAACCTTGAAGTTGTTTATTACATTCGCCAGTACAATTCGCCATGTTTAATTCTCTCAATTATTAAAATAATATTTATAAATATAAAAGATCAACAAAGGTGAATATTATGATATCAGACCAAAATTACTTTAGACCCAGAGTAGATGAAAGAGTTTATGAAGATGCAGTTAAAAAAGCCTCTTTTCTAGCAGATAACATGTATGTAAAATTAACTAGTGGTTATACATTTGAATCATTGGTTAATGATTTAATTAATAAAGACTTAAGGATAAACAATATCCTTGAAAAACCTGGTATAACCAGTATATCACAAAAGTAAACGTTTGTAAACTGTTTTGTGAATAAATAATACATATTAATTGGAAATTAAAATGTCACGGAATACTAGGCTTTTCTCAGATTTAGATTTAAACTTTACTGCTAATCCTAATACAGGGGACGTGTCTATTAGGTATGATGAAAATGCAATTAAAGCATCGGTAAAGAATCTAGTTTTAACTCAAAACTATGAAAGACCTTTTCATTCTGAACTAGGTTCTCCAATACATAGATTATTATTTGATTTATCAACCCCTTTATTAACATATACTTTAAAAGCAGTTTTAATAGATCTTATTATTAATCATGAACCAAGAGTAAATTTAAATGACATAACTGTGACACTTTCCCCTGATAATAATTCAGTATATGTTTCCATCTATTTCACGATTTTAAATACAACAAGACCAATACAACTAGATTTAGTACTGGAAAGGACCCGATAAATGTCAAGTAAAAAAATAAATGTATCTGAACTAGATTTTGATACAATTAAAACTAGTTTAAAAGAATTTTTAAAAGGTCAAGAAACATTCCAGGATTATGATTTTGATGGATCTGGATTATCTGTATTACTTGATATTTTAGCATACAATACTCATTATAATGCTATTTACAATAATCTTTCTATTAATGAAATGTTCTTGGACTCGGCAAGAAAAAGGAATAGTGTTGTTTCATTAGCAAAAACTTTAGGATATACACCAAGGTCTGCTACATGCTCTACTGCTATATTAAGTATGACTTCATCAGGAGATGTAGATTCTCCTCATCTTATTACATTACCTGCTTATTCACCTTTTTCTACAATAGTTAATAATAAATCATATAGATTTTATAATAGATTTGCTTATAGTGCTGCAAAAAATACTAGGAATGTTTACGAATTTGCTAGTGTAGAATTATTTGAAGGTATTCCATTAACATACAAATATACTAAAGGTACAGGCACAAGATATATTATACCAAATGCAAATGTAGATACTAGTTCAATAGTTGTTAAATGTTATAAGTCTATTAATAGTTCAGATGTTACTACTTACACGTTAGCAGAATCAATATTAAATGTTAATGGTACTTCACATGTGTATTGGGTAAAAGAAATAGATGATGGTTTATATGAATTAACCTTTGGAGATGGAAATATTGGATTTGCTTTAGAAAATGGAAATGTGGTTGAAATTCATTATATGGTATCAAATCTAGATGCTGCTAATAATGCAAAAGTTTTTACATATAATGGAAATGCATTATATTCAGGATTTAGTATCCCCAGTATAACTACTATTTCATACTCATCTAATGGAACTGCATCTGAAAATTTAGATTCAATTAAATTTAATGCGCCTAGAGTTTACTCTGCTCAAGATAGAGCAGTAACTATAGATGATTATAAAGCATTAATATATTCTGAAATGGCTGATATTGATTCTGTTACTGTTTGGGGTGGAGAAGATGCAACACCACCAATATATGGTAAAATATTTATTTGTATAAAACCACAAAGTGGTGATTTCTTAACTGAACAACAAAAAGATTATTTATTATACAATATTATTAAACCTAAAAAGGTTACTACAGTTACTCCAGTAATTGTAGATGCCGAATATATTAATGTACAATTAGAAGTTACCGTTTATTATAATGAGTTAGAAACTACGAGATCTATTTCTGAATTACAAACTATTATAAAAAATGAAATTGAAACTTATAATCAAAATGATTTACAGAAGTTTGATGGAATTTTAAGATATTCTAAATTAAGTAAATTAATTGATAATGCTGAATCGTCAATACTAAACAATATTACTACATTAACTTTACATCGTAAGATATATCCTAAGTATAATATTTCCGCTCAATATACTATTAGTTTAATCACTCCAATATATTATTCAGGTGTACCTGAAGATATGATTTTAAGTACAGGATTTTATATTTCAGGTGATACAACAAAAGTATATTATCTTGTTGATGACGGTATAGGTAATATGATTCTATTTTATTATAATCAAACTGTTAGAACGGTTGTTAATTCTAAAATAGGAAGTGTAGATTATAAAAAAGGTATTATTAATATATACAATCTAAATATATCAATGATTGTGGGTTCTACTTTTGAACTTTCTATTAAACCTCAATCTAATGATATAGTTTCAGCATATACTCAAATTGTACAAATTGATCCTGCTCAAGTTAATGTAACCGTAATATCCGATAAAACAATTAATGGTAACACTGCTGGTGGTACAAACTACATCTTTGCTTCGAGTAGAACATAATGTCTTACATTAAACCAAAACTATCATCATTAGTAGCTGGGCAACTTCCTGAATTTATTCGGGGAGATTACCAGACATTTGTTGCATTTTTGGAAGCATATTATGAATTTCTAGAGGCAAATGTAAATACAGATTACAAAAGTTTAAAAGATATTGATAACACTTTAGATTCATTTATTCAATATTTCAAGCATGAAATTGCGATTAATCTACCTAATCTACCTATAGATGAAAGATTTCTTTTACAACATATACGTGAACTATATCGTGCTAAAGGTACAGAAGCAGCTTTCAAATTATTATTCAGAATTTTATTTCAAAAAGATGTTGTTGTAGATTATCCATATAATAGTGTTTTAATTCCTTCAGATGGTAAATGGATTCAAGACAAATCTATATTTGTACGTGTATCAAAGGGTACACCTGATCTTATTGTAGGTAATAAGGTTAGTGTTATAACATCTACTAGTACATTTTTAATAACAATAAAAAGCTTCAAAGCGATTGATCCTAATATTAGTGGTGACACTCAAATAGTAGAATTATTTTATGATAAAGATTATTTTAATAATATATCTGAAAATAATAAAATATTTTATCAAAATGAATTTGTTGCGGATGTATTATACACAACTACTAAAATAAATGTATTTTCAGGTGGAAAGGGCTTTAAATCAGGACAAGTATATCCTATAAGTTCTGGCCAAGGTATAGGATCTATTGTAAAAATTAAGTCAGTAGATAGTGTTGGTGCAGTTAAAACCGCCGAATTTATATCCTTTGGTATTGGTTATGAAACTAATTTTTATGCGTATATAACTTCAGATCAAGCACGTAAGATTACTTTTTCACAATTACCATTTACACTATCATTCTCTGGTTCAGGTCCAATTGATTGGAATGGTACAATTAGAGATAATACCAAGGAGTTTATAGATTATGGTGTTATTACAAGACCAAACTATAATATAGATATAGCTACTCCTGCTATTGGTGCATTATATGTAGGTGATGTTGTACAGACATTTAATAATTCTACAACATATTCAAGTACTATAATTGATGAAGAAGATATTTCTATTCTTTATATTACAATAGGAGCAGAAGCAAAATACACAGGATATTTTAAAACTAATGAAGGATTTATTAGTGATAATATTTATATTCAAGATAGTAAATATTTTCAAAAGTTTGCATATGTTCTTAAAATAGATGAGCAACTTAGTAAATATGAATCATTTGTTAAAACTTTAGTTCATCCAACAGGTAATGCTTTATTTGGTGAATATTCTATTACTAATGAATTTAATTTAAATGAATTTGTTCAATTAGTAATTAAATCTTCAAATTTAAAGTTTGATGACAAAGTTACAATGAGTGATAGTCATTGGTTACATTTTAGTAAATTATTGAATTATGAAAATGGTAATGCTACTTATGTAACATCTTCTATAAATAATGACTGGGTTACTAGACCTAATGGAACTAATGGTGTTAAATTTAATGTTGCGTTAGTTGGCAGACAAGCTACTACATCTAAAGGATCAGTTGGTGTTTGGTTCCAAATAGCTCAAGTTGGTAAGCAATTAACATCAAATTTTGGTTTATTGGAAAAATATTTTAAAATTGCAAATACAGGAAATTCTGTAACAGGTTCTGTTGGTCAACTTAATAAAAACTTTGAAATTAATAATACCGGTAATTCTATAACATTAAGTAAAAATACAGTTGCACCACGACAAGCAATTAATGTTGGTGTAACTGGTATTTCATCAACTTCATCTAATAATACTTTATCAAGAAGTATGATAAAGGGATTAACAGGTTATGCTGTTACATCATCTGTAGGTCCATTATATGGTGGAAACGCTGCAATGATAAGTGGTTTTTCTTTAATTACTGCACTTGGTAATGAAAGTGTTTCCATGACGGAAACTAAATCTCTTATAGGATTTAGTGCATCAACTAGTATAGGTTCTTTTGTACCTAGTATGGTAATGGTAAAATCATTACCGGCAAATTCAGCATCAACTAGTATAGGATCTGTATCAAAATATGTTACTGTTTCTATAAGTGGATTTGGTTTAACATCTGGATTTGGTGCTTATACTCAGATAATAAATAATACATTAACAGATACTACAACACCAAGTGATAATGGTTATGTGGCATACAACGCTTATATATTCGGTCCTGATGTATATTTCAGTGATTCTACAGAATATTTCGAAGGCAAAACGAGTTTTTAATAAATTTTAGGAGTTTTATAAATGATTAGTGATATACTGTCAGTTAAGGGTGATCTTGAAATCACTCTATTAGATGATAAAGGAAATATCAAACAACATATGGCAATACCTAATTTAATTGTTACAGTTGGTAAAAATCATATTGCAGCAAGGTTACAAGGTACATCTCAAGGTGTAATGTCATATATGGCAGTTGGTTCTGTTTCTACAACACCAACTGTCGGTGATTTAGCACTAAATACAGAAATTGCAAGAGTAGCATTAGCAACGTATACAAATACCAATAATACTGTTCAAGCAACTGCAACGTTTGCAGGCGGTACTGGTACTGGAACTTTAAGAGAAGCAGGATTATTTAATGCGAGTTCAAGTGGTACAATGTTGGCTCATACAACTTTTCCTGCGATAACAAAAGCAAGTAGTGATACACTTTCCATTAATTGGACTATTACAATTGCTTAATAATAAAAATTACTCAAAAAGAGAAAAATAATGGCAGAAACAGCATTAATAAAGTCAAGTTTACACAATTCAGTAGCTGATAGTGTATATAATGATGTTATAACAAAAGGGTCAAATTATTATTACTTTTTGGGTAAAACTTTATCTTGGGGCGATGAAAATAATCCTCCCCTGCCTATAGATTCTGCATCATATGAACATGATACACGAAATGAAATTATTTCATTAAAAGCAATTAGTCCAAATGATGTTGCATATGTAATACCAAAAATAGATTGGATATCCGGCACAATTTATGATCAATATGATGATTCATATTCTACTGAAGTTCAAGGAATTGATTTAATTTCAGGTGGAGCAGGTTATGTTGTAGCACCTACAATAATTATAACTGGAGTAGGTCAAGGTGCTTCTGCAACTGCAACGGTATTGGATGGTATAATTACTAGTATCACACTAACAAACAAAGGATACGGATATACTGAAACACCGGTAGTAACTTTTGACGGAGTAGGCAGTGGCGCCACAGCAGCTGCAGTTGTTATTATAAGTCAAGAAGGTATACAAAGATTAGAAGATACTAGTTATTATGTTTTAGGAGATAATTATAATGTATATATGTGCATTGATAATAATAATGAAGCACAATCTACGCAGCAACCCTATGGTGCTAGTGCAGAAACAATAACTACAAATGATGGTTATATTTGGAAATTTATATACAATATTCCTATTTCTCTTAGAAGCAAATTTCTTACAAATTCTCATATGCCTATTCTTACGGCATTACAGCAACAATTTTATTCAAAAGGTAATATACAAATAATTAAAATTGATGCTAGAGGTTCAGGATATACAGGTGCAATTTTAAATGTTATAGGTGATGGTTATCTAGAAGCAGATCCATTGTATGTTTTAGGTGCAACTATAACAGAAGTAGGATCTGGATATGTTGCTCCAACTATATCTATTGAACCTCCATTTAGTAATTCAACTGCGTGGGTATCTGGTGCAACTGTAGTTTTAGAACAATTAATAAAATATAATAATAACTATTATAAATCAGTTATACCAGGAACATTTACTACATCAGGACCCATACATGTTAGTGGTATAGTATCAAATGGAACTGCTGCTTTACAATTTATTGGCGCACTAGCTACCGGAACTGTTACAAAAAATGGCGGAGGTCAATTAAGTTCTGTTACTTTAAATAAAAATATTGCAACTATTGATGTTGCAAATACAGGATCTGGATATACTAATACACCGTCTGTTACTATTTCAGGTTCGGGTGGAGGAACTGCAAGTGCGGTAATACAAAATGGTTCATTAAATATGGTAGTTGTTACAGGAATTGGATCATATACAATAACACCTACTGTAACTATTGGTACTTTATGGACAGCAACTACATTATATACAACTAACCAGCAAATATTTTATGCAAATAGATTGTATACAGTTACTGTAGGTGGAACTACAAGTTCTTCTGCACCAACTCATGTAAGTGGAAGTGCAGCAAATGGAACTGCAACTCTAACGTACGCAGGTATAGCTGCAACTGCATCTATAACTATGAAATGTGGAGCAGGATATTCTAAACAACCTGTTATTACTATTAGTGATGTCGCAGGTGTAAATGGTTTAATAACCGCAACAACTACAATATCAAAAGCACGATTAGTACCAATAATAACAAATGGTCAAATTATTGGTGCACAAATTATTGAAGGAGGAATAGGTTATTCTGTTGCTGCTATAGATATAAATGGTGATGGAACAGGAGCACAATTAACTGCTTCATTATCAATTGGTGATATTAATTCACTACAAGCAAATGTAGAGTTATTGACGGTTTTTGGTAAGTTGATGAATATTCCGGTAGTTTCAGGAGGATATGGATATACATCTGCTACAATTGATATAATAGGAGATGGTTCGGGAGCTACTGCTACAGTAACAGTAACTGCAGGTAGAGTTACAAAAATAAATATAGTAACTCAAGGTTATGGATATACTTGGGCAAAGGCTACTATATCTGGAACTGGTACAGGTGCTACTGCTCGAGCAATTATACCTCCTTATGGTGGTCATGGTAAAAACGCGTTAAATGAATTAAAAGCAAGTGGTTTGATGTTTTTTAGTGACATATCAAACTATAAAAACCAAGGGTTTACAGTTAATAATGACTATAGACAAATTGGTATTATTCGTAATATGTATAGATATGCCACTACTTATATTGCTACAACTGTATTTGAAACTGCATGTTGGGTAGTTTATGCTAATACTAGTACTACTGTGTTTGCCGCAGATTCTTTAATTGCAGAATTTACAACTAATTCAAGATTTAGAATTGTAACAAATACAGGTAGTGCAATGTTATTACAATCGCTGGATAATTATACATTGGATGTTGGCAAAGTTATGTACCTTGTATCAAATAATACGCAAACATTTACTATGCTTGATGTTGCTCCACCAACTATTGATAAATATTCAGGTGATTTAATGTATATAGATAATAGACAGGCATTTACACCTACTGAACAACAAACAGTTACTCTTAGAACAATAATTGGATTCTAATAAATAATGATAACAATACCTTTAGGACAAAGAGAGAATCATGTTAGATTTTAATACAGAACCGTACTACGACGATTATAACGAAGATAAAAAATTCTATAAAATATTGTTTCGTCCAGGATATCCTGTTCAAGCAAGAGAATTAACACAACTTCAAACAATTCTCCAAACTCAAGTTAAAAGACATGGCGACCATATGTTTAAGCAGGGCTCTATGGTTATTCCTGGAGAATTTGCCGTTGACACAAAATATAGTTATATAAAAATAGATCCTACTTATGGCGGAGTTAATGTAAATGATTTTATAGAATCTTTTATAGGTAAACAAGTTGTAGGTGTCACAAGTGGTATTACTGCAGAAGTTGTATATGCTACTGCATATAATAATACTGATCCAGCAACTTTATTTGTCCGGTATATAACTGCTGATACTGCTGCAGCTTCTCTTCCATTTGGTAATGCTGAAGTAATATCACTTGCAGATGAAACACATTCTGTACAATCTATCTCTTCAAATGCTACTGGTACGGGTTCTGCCGCTATTATATTAAGAGGTGTATATTACATTAATGGATCTTTTGTTTTAGTAGATAGTCAAACAGTTATATTAGACAAATATTCAAATATACCTTCTTATAGAATTGGATTAACTATTAATGAAACTATCACTAGTGAATATGAAGATGAGTCATTATTAGATAATGCGCAAAATAGTTATAATTATTCTGCTCCTGGCGCACATAGACACAGTATAGATTTAGTTTTAACAAAACTATCTATTGGTTCATCCACTGATTCTAATTTTGTTGAGTTATGTCGCGTTATTAACGGTAAAATAATAAGCATAAAAAGCGGTACAGATTATGCACAATTAGAAAAAACACTAGCAGAAAGAACTTATGATGAATCTGGAGACTACACAGTTGTTCCCTTTGGAATAGATGTACGTGAACATAGAAATAATGACAGAAGTAGTTGGGTATCTGGTAGATTGTATTTATTAGGAGATATTGTTTTAAATAGTAATAAATTGTATACTGCTAGAAATACAGGTACATCAGCAGGAGCAACAGGACCAACTCATATTGTAGGTAAAGTATATGATGGTACAACTACTGGAGTTCAATGGGTATATACACCAAAGCCAGATTATAATAGAGGCATATATGATTCCTTTGGTTCTGTAATTTCTATAGAAGTAACAAAACAAGGTTCAGGATTTTTATCTGCGCCTGCTATTAGTTTTTCAGGTGGTAATGGTACAGGTGCTTCTGCAGTAGCTAAAATTAATAGTGAAGGCAAATTAATTGGTATTGATATTATTAATCAAGGTTCAGGATATACGTCTAATCCCACAGTTATTATAACAAGTGATAGTGGTATAAATGCTGAGGCACTTTCATATGCTAATTTTGGTGATGAATCAAAACTTGCTATTGGTATGGAAGCAGGCAAGGCATATGTTCACGGACACAAAATTCAAAAACCATCTACAGAATTTGTAGATGTAGATAAAGCAAGAACATATAATTCTGTAAATAATGCTAAAACACCTACAACTGTTGGCAATTATATTCTTGTTACAAGATTATTAGGTATACCAGATTATAAAGTTAATACAACCATTAACATTTATGATCAACTTAATGGGGCAGGTACTATAATTGGTACTTGCAAAGTAAGAGGTGTAGAATGGGATAATGGTTTAGTATATCAAACATCGACAATATATAAATTATTTGTATTTGATATTGTTATGAATGTTGGTAAAACTTTAACTGGATATGCAAAATCATTTGGTATATCTGGATTTGTAGCTAATATTAGTCCTATTTTAAAGAGATTACCTGGAACAATATCAGGTACAACAACAGCAATTACTGGTTCTGGAACTAACTTTCTTGCATCATTAAGAATTGGTG
Organism: uncultured Luteolibacter sp.; assembly: GCA_964458895.1. Classification (GTDB taxonomy): domain Bacteria; phylum Verrucomicrobiota; class Verrucomicrobiia; order Verrucomicrobiales; family Akkermansiaceae; genus Luteolibacter. The sequence continues at coordinate 35,292 of CAYWLC010000001.1, forward strand.
ATTATATTTCTAGTGCTGGACAAGTTAGACGTGTTACTGCAATTGCAAGTAATTCTGCGTTAACTATTGATTCAAATCTCTCGACTGCTCTTAGTGGAACGCCTTTTTCAATATTGTCTACAGATATTGTTGAACCTAATAATTCAGGATTGATTTTCCCATTACGAAATTCATTTATTAAAGCTTCATCTGATATTAGTTATACTGTATTTGAAAGATTTGCTGCTAAAACTATAACTGCCGGTCAAGTAACGTTTGATACTACAGATACTGGCGAATTTGCTTCTTCTGCATCGTATGAAAATTACCTATTATCTACAGCATCAGCAGTTGTTCCAATTACAAGTATAACTGTTGCAGGAACGCAAGTAACAATATACGTAGATAGTGCATATAATGGGCAAATCGCAGTTTTATCTGCTGCAGTTAATAAAACCGGTGCTACATCAACCAGAAAAACTAAAACTTCAACTATTACTCAAACAGCATATACTACTGCCGCTGCTGGACAAGCCTCGATTTTAAATCTAGGGTATGCTGATGTTTTTAAAGTTTTATCAATTAACATGAAATCAGGTACATTTGCTGCTCCTAGTGGTGCTTATGATATAGATATTTCAGATAGATATGATTTTGATAATGGTCAAAGGGAAACACATTATGATTATAGTCGTTTAACATTAAAATCATCTTTCTCTCCACCTACAGCTCCTGTTCAAGTATTTTTTGAATATTTTGCACATGGTACTGGAGATTATTTTACTGTTGAATCATATACAGGAGTAGCATATAATGAAATTTCATCATTTGATGGATTCCCATTAAGAGATGCTATTGATTTTCGTCCAGCATATAATGGTTCTTCATGGACATCTACTACATTTTTACCAAAAAGAGCTGTTGATGTAAACATAGATTATGATTATTATTTGCCCCGACTAGATAAAATCTATCTTAATTATACAGGTAATTTTGTTAATATTAAAGGTACTCCAAATATACCTCTTTTACAACCAGTGTCTCTGTCAACTGGTATGGAGTTGTATTCATTAACTATTGCTCCATATACGTTAGATACTACTACTAACAATGTTATTTTCACAAAAACTGAAAATAAACGCTATACTATGCGTGATATAGGTAAACTAGAAAAACGTGTTGAAAATTTAGAATATTATACAGCTTTGTCATTGTTAGAACAAGAAACAACTACACTAAAAGTAACAGATAGTTCAGGTTTGGATAGATACCAAAATGGATTTATTGTAGATAGTTTCAATGGTCATGGTGTAGGTAATACGTTCTCACCTGATTACTTATGCGCGATTGATCAAGAAAATAATCAATTGCGACCATTTTATACAATGCAAAATATTAATATAATTGAGAAAAATAAAACTGAAGGTGCTAGAACATCAAGCAGTTATAAAATGTACGGTGATATTATAACTTTGCCAGTAGTAGATCATGTTAAAATTGCAGAACAAACTATAGGTTCAAGAACTGAACTAATTAATCCATTTGCAATTTTTACTTTCTTAGGCAAAATGGAATTAACTCCGTCATCTGATGATTGGTTTGAAATAAACCGTAAACCGGATATTATTAATAATGTTGAAGGTAATTATAATACTATTAAAGTATTAGCAGAATCTTCAGGTGTTCTTGGTACTATTTGGAATGCTTGGCAAACCCAATGGTCTGGAACACCTGTAATTACTAATACATATGGTGGACAACTAGCTAAACAAGCTCAAGCCCGAGGATTAACAGGAGAAAACTTTTCAACAGGTGGTAATTGGAGTATTTATGCAGGTTCTTATACTCTTACAACTTCAACTGCAACTACAAAAGGACAATCTAGAACAGGCGTTAATACAACCCTAGTTGCTAGAGTAGATACTCAATTGACAGAAGACAGAATTGTTTCTTCGGCAGTTATTCCATATATTAGATCTAGAAATGTATTAATTCAAGCAAAAGCTTTAAAACCAGGAACACGATTTTATCCATTTTTTGAAAATATAGATATATCTAAATATTGTACTCCTTCCACAAAATTAAATCTTGGAACTTCTGTTAGTGGAATATTTGATCATAATTCTAATGTTGGTGGAGATTCTTCAGGGACTAAACGTAGAATAAATGGTGATACACAAGTTTGTTTAACAAAAGGTGATATTATATTTGTATCACAAAGAAGTGCTACTTCATATCAAACACCTGATTCTTCTGGATGTCCTGCTACAGCAGTTATTGTAGATGTAGAATATAATCCAACTACTGGACATAAATCAATATTTGTAGTTAATATTAAAGGTACATTCGTATCTGGTGATACTGTAAAAGGAAATATAAGTCTTGCTACTGGTACATTAACAGCCACTCCTACAGCAAAAGTATTAGGTAACTCATTAACAACTAGTTTTAATGGTAGTGTTAGTTTGTTGTTTGATATTCCTAATACTGATAGTGTTAGATTTAGAACAGGTAAACGTGAATTTAAACTTCAAGATACTACTACACCTCTAGGATCTTTTGATTCTAGAGGCAGTAACATGTATGAAGCAAATGGAATTTTACAAACTAAGGAAGCAACATACACTGCAACAAGAAATGGTATATTAGTACAAGAACGTTTAACAGATAATCAGATTATTACAGAAACATCTGAACGGGTTGTTACAGGCACAGGTTGGTATGATCCTCTTGCTCAAACCTTTACAATTAAAGATCAACCTGGAGGTTGTTTCTTAACAAAAGTAGATATATTCTTTGCTAAGAAAGATCCTAGCCTTTCTGTGACTCTGCAAATACGTGATACAGTTAATGGATATCCAGGTGCAACTATTTTACCTTTTAGTGAAGTTACACTAGAGACTGATAAAATTAATTTATCTTCAACAATTGTTAGTGTTACAGGCGAAGGTATTGCACCCATACCATATCCAAAATATGATACACCCACAACATTTACTTTTAAAAGTCCGGTGTATGTAAAAAATTTAACGGATTATGCAATTGTATTAGTAAGCGATTCTATTCTTTATAGAGTTTGGATTTCTGAAATGGGCAATGATATTCCAGATTCTTCTCAAACAGTAGACAAACAACCATATGCAGGTGTATTGTATAAATCACAAAATGGTCAATCATGGACTCCATGTGATACGCAAGATATGAAATTTACAGTATACAGAGCTAAATTTGATGTAACTGCATTAGGTACTGTTGAATTTATTAATGATGTAATTCCAACTACTAAAATTACAACAGATTCAGTTGATGCATATCCATTCCAAACAACTAGTGGTTCTCCAGTTGTTAGAATCTGGAACCAAGATCATGGTATGCCTTCAGGAAGCACAGTTAGAATTAGCGGCATAGTTAATACCGTAAAAGGTATTACCGCAGCTAATTTAAACGGTGATAGAATCATAGCAAATGTTGATTCAGATTCATATACAATTACTGCCGGAAGCAATGCTACATCTTCTGGATATGCTGGACCTTCAGGTACAACTGAAGAATGGTTATTATCTAAAAATATCCAATATGATGTTATTCAACCTTCATTTGCTAATTTAAATTTCCCTGAAACTAGTATTAATTATAAAATTAGAACTGCATCTGGAAAATCTGTTGATGGTTCTCAAACACCTTATGTTTTAGATGCTGCGTCAGTTCCATGTGTTTCAAATGATTTAAATTATTTTTATACTCCAAGGATGATAGTATCTGAAGTTAATGAAGCAAATGCTGGTTTAGGTGGAATAAAACCATTAACTATTACAGCAGAAATGAAAACTACAAAAGATAGTTTATCTCCTATTATTGATACTCATAGGGTTAGTGCAATATTGGTATCTAATAAGATTAATAAACCTTCAGAAAGTATTACCAATATTGCTGTAATTGATGAAGTATCTGTATTTACTGGAACTGGATTAACTTTTAATACTAAAACTTCAGATCTAGTATATGGACATGCTTCTATTAGTAGTACAAATGCAACATTCCGAGATAATTTAAAAGCAGTTGCTATTGGATCATATGTTACTATTGCAGGAACAACTTCATCATTAAATAATGGTACATTGCTAGTAACTCATATTACGGATAATGGTACCACAGGAAAAATGTTTGTAATTGGTAAAGATTTTGTAAGTCAAACTTCAGTAGCTGGAACTACCGTAGTTAATAGAGTAATGTTCAAAGATGAAATTACTCCTGCAGGAAGTTCAACTATTAGTAAATATGTTTCTAATAATATTATACTTAATCAAGTTTGTGGATATTTAAAAATAAATTTTGCGGCAAATGTACCTGTAGGTTCTGATGTATTTGTATATTATAAAGCTGTAAAATCAAGTGATATTGAAGGTTTAAATTGGATTAAAATAGAACCTCCTACACCGGTAATAAAAAATGATTTAGGTGATTTCACATATACAGATTATCATTATAATATAGAAACTGATAAAATTATTACTGTAGATTCTATTAGTGGTGTTTCTGGAGCAAGTACTATTGTAATACCCACAACTTTAGGTGTTTCAGTTGGTGCTCTAGTAACAGGTATTGGTGTAGGTACTACTGCAGTAATTACTAAGATTGATGCAGGTTCAGGTGCAACTGCAGGACAATCTACATTAACCATGTCTGTTGTAAATGAAAGTACTGTTCAGGGTAGTGTTAATATTCATTCAATTAATGGTCAATTTGATACTGTTACTGTTAAGTTAGTGATGCAATCTACAAATACATGTGCTGTACCAACTATTAAAGATTTGAGAATTATTGCTTGCGCATAATATGAAATATTTAAAAGTAACAGGAAATAGTGATTTAGTACGGGATGTAGAGTCCCGTGCTATAATTAACACTTCGGATAATGGTTATAATGAATTTATGATTAAAAGAAATTTGCAATTATATCAAAGGGATTTGATTGCACGTCAAAATAATGAAATACAGGTATTGAAAAATGATATTAGTGATATAAAACAAATGTTACTAACATTAATAAGTAATAAATAAGTAAATAAGTAAATATACTGTTAACAGGATAAATTAATGGCTGCTATAACTACTCGATCAACCTCTGGAACTGGAGCTACAGTTAAAAACTCAACATTAACTAATACTGAGGTTGATAACAACTTTATTAATTTAAATGTTGATATACAAACAAGATTATTAAAAACAGGCGGAACAACTTTATATATTGGTAGCCAGGCAAATTCTACAAGATTTCCAAATTCAGTTGCCGTATTTTCAGATGTTGCATCCGGTATTCAAAAAAATGAAGCACACAATATTGGATTAGTATCAGAGAAAACCGGATCCTTTTTAGCTAAAACTATTATTACAGGTTCATCCGGTGGAACTACTATTACACTTAGTGACGTAACAGGAATATACATTGGACAAGTTGTTTCTGCAACTGGGGTAGCTAGTGAAGCTATTATAACAAATATTAATACTGGAACAAATGTAGTCACACTATCTATTGCTAATGTTGGAACTCCTTCTGGTACTGCTAATATAATAGCATACGGTGTAGGAGCATATGGTGTAGGATATACTTCTGGTGGGTGTACAGGTATTGGTATAGTAGGTGAAGCTCATGTAAATATAAGTAGTGCTTCAGGAAAAGCAATTGGAGTTAAAGGATATTCTAATGATACTCATGCAAGCGGTTCTAATATAGGTTTATATGGTTCTGCCGAGAATGGTCTTACAAATTATAGTTTATATTTAAATAAAGGTAATATTTATAGTGAAAGTACTGTAAATAAAATTTGGTATTTGAATTCAAATTTAACTTTTTCAAATGTTGGCGGATCTTACAGTGTAACTATACCTCAATTAGTATTAGGAACTGAACTAGGTATTGGCCAAGGAGGAACAGGAGCTACTAATTCTCCAGATGCTAGGATAAATTTAGGATTGGTTATAGGTACACATGTACAAGCCTATAATGCTAAGTTATCTACTTTGGCCGCATTAACATTTACCGATTCAAGTTTTATTGTAGGTACAGGTACTACTTGGCAAATAGAATCAGGAGCAACTGCTAGAACTTCTCTTGGATTAGGTTCAATTGCTACACAGAATTCAAATGCTATTTCAATTACCGGCGGATCATTATCCGGTATTACTAGTATTGGTGTAAGTACTATAACAGCAACAAGTATTTCATTAGTAACTGCATTAACTATAGGTGATGGTGGAACTGGAAGAACTACTATAGGTTCAAATGGACAAGTATTAACATCAAATGGAACATCATTAAATTATGTAACTCCATCATATGTTCCAGCACAAAGTGTTACAGGTAAATATTTAAAAACTAATGGTACAACTGCTTCTTGGGATAGTCTTGATATAAGTTCAACAGATATGATAGGTACTTTGCCAGTTACTAAAGGAGGAACTGGACTAACAACTATTTTAGATAATGGATTAATAGTTGGTAATGGTGCAAATAGTATAGGTACTATTGCTCCTGGTGTTGCTAAAAGAATATTAAGATCTAATGGAACTGATTGGTATTCTGCGCCAGCAACTGGAATGGTTGTACAAACAATATCTAATAAAGTAGATACTAAAGCAACTTTTGCATTTGCAACATATAATAATATAGGAACAATTATTTCGAATCTTAATACTGCTATAACAACTTCTTATGCATCAAGTAAAATATTAGTTCAATTTAATATTTCTTTTGAAGTCCATCATGATACAGTTTTTAGATTATTTAGACAAATTGCAGGCGGTGCAGATGTAGAAATTGGAAGAAATACAACAGATACAAACTATTGGTCAGGTATTTGGTTACCTGGATATGATGCTGACAATGATTCGACGGCAAGAACTAATCATTATATGTTTATGGATAGTCCTAATTGTGCCTCCGGCTTAGCACTTATATATAAATTAATGATACAATCAGGTGGAGTAGGTGCAGGTACATTCTATTTAAATAGACCAATAAGTAGTGTAGGTCAACGTAATTATGAAGTAGCAACTAGTACAGTTCTTTTACAGGAAATTTATTAATGTTATACAAACACGATTTAATTGAAGTATTTGATGTTACTCATGTACTTCAAATACTAAGACCAGGTGCAATTTGGTCTATTATTGGAGACCAAACATATGAAAATATAGAATGGTCGGATACTACCCAAAAGAAGCCAACTAAAAAGCAAGTCGATGATGAAATTCAACGACTACAAGATGAATATGAATTTAATAAATATAAAAAGTTAAGAAAAGAAAATTATCCTTCAATTGCAGAACAATTGGATGTTCTTTATAATCAAGGTTTTGATGTTTGGAAAGAAAATATTAAAGCAATAAAAGATTTGTATCCAAAACCACATATTTAAAACTTATAAATACTATATGATAATTACTGAGAACATACGATGAATGAAATAGACTATTCTGATGCAATTGCAAATGCAAATCCAACTGATGCACCATTAATATACACTGCAAAGGGTAATATACCAGAAGCAGCATTAACATATAAAACTGAATGGATTGTAGAATCTGCATATATTTTATTTAGTGAAAAATGGTTTTTAGATGAAGAATTAGTAAAATCAAATGCTCACACTTACACAAATAATCCATTTGGACAACTTGGCGTATCACAATCAACTTTTTAAATTTAAGGAAATACAAAAATGGCAAATACTGCAGGTTTATGCAATACTTTCAAAACTGACTTAATGAACGGAGTTCATGCATTTTCTATTGCTACAGGTGGTAAAGCTGCAGCAGATACATTTTATGGTGCATTATACTTAGCAACAGCTACATTATCTTCAGTATCCAGCGCTTATACAACTTCAGGTGAAGTTTCTGCTACTGGTACTTATGCTGCAGGAGGCTCATCAATTGCAAATGCTTCTGCTCCAGCAAATACTTCAGGCACAACTTATTGGACTCCTTCTGGTTCAATGACTTGGACAGGCGTAACTATTACTGGTTTTGATACATTGTTGATATATAACTCAACTGTAGCAGGTAAAAATGCTATTGGTGTGTTTACATTCTCAGCACAAAGTATCACATCAGGTACATTTACTTTAACAATGCCTACAAATAACAGTACTACTGGTTTAATTCGTATTGCTTAATAAATAAAAAAAGAGGATTTAAATGGCAACGGTTGCTAATCTATTTGTAGATGCAGGTGCTGATTACATTAACACAATTACTGTAGCAGCATCAAATACTATACCGCTAAATTTGACTGGTTATACAGTCAGATCACAGATGCGTAAATCGTATAGTACATCTGTTGCCTTTAACTTTAATACTACAATTTATGATGCTGTTGCAGGTAAAGTTCGTATCCAATTAACTTCATCTGAATCCGGAGCAATACCTCCTGGAAGATACCTTTATGATATTGAGATAACACAAACAAGTAGTGGAATAAAAACAAGAGTAGTTGAAGGCATAGCTACAATAACACCACAAATAACCCAAATATAATATGGCAGATATTATAGCAATAGTAGACCAAAACTATTTAACTGCATCGGTTGGATATGATACGGGACCATACGTTTCGACTAATTTATCAAATCCTGCAATACTTGGTTCTATATCTGATATAGGTAATGTAGATACCTCGATTATACAAAACGGTTCAGTGCTTGTGTTTAATTCTATTACAAATAAATGGACATCCACCATACATCTTGATTTACAAGATATGGAAGCTGGCGAATTTTAACGGAGATAACTAAAAAATGGCATCAACCATAAGAATTAAAAGAAGTACAGTCAGCGGGAATCCAAGTGCTCTTGCCGCAGGCGAAATGGCTTATTCAGCATTAACCGATAATGGTAGTAATGGCGGCGATAGACTTTATATTGGTATAGGTACAGAAACAGCAGGAAATGCTACAAACCATTATGTCATAGGTGGTAAATATTTTACCGACATGCTGGATCAATCTCCTGGAACTCTTACTGCATCATCTGCTATAGTTATTGATTCTAATAGTAAAATCAATAATATTAATGTAGGTAATATTACCCTTACAGGTTCTACTAATACTATTAGTTCGACAGATACTAATGGTAATATTGTTATCACACCTAATGGTACTGGTAAAACTATTATCACTAATCCATATATTGGTGATAATGCAACTCCATTATCTGAGTATATTTACGATACTGTTGGAGGAGCAATTACTGCTGGGACTGGGGTTACTATTACTAATAGTGACATTGGTAATACATCCACAATTTCTATTACAAATACTACTGTAAGTGCTAATACATATGGTTCTGCTACTGCAGTTCCTATAATTACTGTTAATGCTCAAGGACAACTTACAGCTGTAACTACTGCTGCTGTAGCATCTAATTTAAATATTTCCGGTGATACTGGAACAGATGCTGTTTCTTTATCAACAGATACACTAATATTTATTGGAGGCAATGGACTTACTTCTGCGATAACAAATAATACTGTTACATTAAATATTGATACTACTGTAGTTACCTTAGCAGACACTCAAACACTACAAAATAAAACACTAACACTACCAACTATTGGTAGTACCGGTGCTAAGTTTAATGGTTCATCTTCAGGTACTATTACTGTTTTAGCTACAGCAACTGCCGGTGTTAATTCATTAACATTACCTGCAGCTACTGATACCTTAGTAGGTAAGGCGACAACAGATACATTTACAAATAAAACCTTTAATACTGCCGGTACAGGTAATAGTTTTAGTATTAATAGTAATGCAATTACTGCATATACTGGTACTGGTGCGACAGTTGTATTAGCAACTACACCTAGTATTTCAGGTGGTATTAATTTTACCGGCAGTATTAGTGGACAAACTACTTTAACAACAAATGGTGCTACTTCAGGTATATTAACATTACCTGCTGCTACAGATACATTAGTTGGTAAAGCAACAACAGATATATTTACAAATAAATCAATTAGTGGTTCTACAAATACATTTACTAATATTGGTAATAGTGCACTTGTTAATACCTCAGTTACCTTTGGTTCTACAACTGTTGCCTTAGGTGCGGTCTCTACAACACTTATTGGATTAACAGAATTAGCTATTGATAATATTAATATTAATGGTAATACTATATCATCTACTAATACTAATGGTAATATTTCATTAGATCCAAATGGTACAGGTACAGTTGATGTTAATGGAGCAAGAATTACAAATCTTGCAACTCCAACTACTGGAAACGACGCAGTAACAAGAGATTATGTTGATAATAAAATAACCGGTTTAACCTGGAAACAAGCAGCACACTTATTAGCAATTGGAAATGTGCCTTTGACTGGCACAATTGCTAATATGACAGCATTGAATATTGATGGTCATGGAGCAATAGGAGGTAATTATAGATTACTATTGCTAGGACAAATTACACCATCCGATAATGGTATTTACGATTATGTTGAAAGTGGCGCTAATTATACATTAACAAGATCTGCCGATGCTAGTGTATATAGTGAATTGCTTGGTGCATCTATATTCATTCAAGAAGGTACAGTATATGCAAAAACAGGTTGGGTACAATCAAATTCTTATTTAACAAGTTTTAGTGGCCAATCTTGGGTACAATTCTCTGGCGCAGGAGCATATACTGCAGGTGATGGTTTAGGTCAAACTGGTACAACATTCTTTGTACAAGCTTCTGCTACTGGCGGCATAGAAGTTGCTGCTGATTATCTACAATTAAAATCAACTGTTGCTGGAGCTGGTTTAACATTAACTTCCGGTGTTCTTGATGTAGTTGGTACTGCAAGTAGAATCACAAGTAATGCTAATAGTATAGATATTGCTTCTACTTATGTAGGTCAATCTTCTATTACTACATTAGGTACTATTACAACAGGTGTTTGGTCAGGAACAGTAATAGCTTCTGCTAAAGGTGGAACGGGAGTATCTAATTCAAGTACAATTACACTAGGTGGAAATATTTCCACCGCTGGAGCATTTAGTACTAGTGGTGCCTTTGCTATTACTCTTACAGCAACTGCTATAACTTCTGTTACATTACCTATAACTGGAACTTTATCAACTCTTGCGGGTTCTGAGGCATTAAGTAATAAAACAATTACTGCTTCATCTTTTAGTGGTACTACAGTTGCTGCTTCAGGTAATATAACATTTACTTCTGTTACCGATGCTTCTGCCCTTGGAACTGCTCCAGTTGTATTAAGTGGTGGTTTATCTGTTGCTAAAGCAATATATGTTGGTACTAATATTACCGGAGCAGGTAATGGTACATCTACTTTAGATGGATTTAATATCGACGGCGGTACATACTAATAGTATTCAGGGGAGTTATTACTCCCCCTTTTATTAATCCTTTTTAGGAATCACAATGGCAAACACAGTTCTATTAAAGAAGTCTTCTGTTGCTTCTAAAGTCCCATTAACTACTGATTTAGCTTACGGTGAATTAGCATTAAATTATACAGATGAAAAACTGTATTTTAAAAATGCATCTAATGTAATTAAATCTTTAAATGTAACTTCATCCGCGTTAACTATTGGTACAGGTCTTTCAGGTACTTCATATAATGGATCTTCTGCAGTTACTATTGCTATAGATTCTACAGTTACTACATTAACTGGTTCTCAAACTCTTACAAATAAAACTCTTACTTCTCCTACAATTAATACAAGTACTATTTCAGGTGGTACATTAAACAATTGTATTATTGGTGGAACTACAACCGCAGCAGGTTCATTTACAACAGTAACTGCATCAGGAATTGTAAGTGGTTCAGAATTAACTTCATCTAATTCTGTTGCTGATGAAGGCGGACAAATCAATTTAGCAAAACCACTAACTAATACTACATTAGGTGGCGGTGTTACAATTGATGTTTTTCAAAATAAATTACGAATTTTTGAACAAGGTGGAACTGCTAGAGGAGTTTATATTGATTTAACTGCTGCTGGTGCTGGAGTAGCTACAAGTTTACTTGGTGGTACTGGTTCAGTAACTTCTGTTTCTATTGTATCTGCTAATGGATTTGCCGGTACTGTAGCGACAAGTACATCAACTCCGGCTATTACCTTATCAACTTCTATTACTGGAATATTAAAGGGAAATGGAACAGCAATAAGTGCTGCTACTGTAGGTACTGATTATGCATCTCCTTCTCAAACAATGTATATTGGTACTACATCAGTTGCTATTAATAGAGCAACAGGAAATCTTGCGTTAACTGGAATTAGTTCTATTACTTTACCTGGAAGCACTTCAGGGACAGTCCAATTAATTCCTACTGCAGCAGTAGGAACCGGAACTATATTAACAATACCTGCTACTACTGGTACTATAGTTACTACTGGAGATACTGGTACTGTTACTAGTACAATGATTGCCGATGGTACAATTGTTAATGCAGACATTAGTGCTTCTGCATCCATATCAGTTTCTAAACTATCTGCATCTACTATTTCTGGTGTTTCACTTGGTTCTAATCTTAATACATTAACTATTGGTACTGGATTATCTGGTACTTCCTATAATGGTTCTAGTGCAGTTACTATTGCCATTGATTCAACCGTTGCAACTCTTACTGGTTCTCAAACATTATCAAATAAAGCATTGAATGCTTTTGATAAGAAAACAAGTTCTACAACTATTGCTAATGAAAATGTAATTCAAACAACTGTTGCTACAGTATCTCAAACTGCTGTAGATACATTTGCTGTTGCTACTTATAGATCATCAAAATACATTGTACAAATTACTCAAGGAACAAATTATCAAGTTTCAGAAATCCTGGTTATTCATAATGGCACAACTACTACTATGACTGAATATGGCATGATGAACACTAATGGTTCACTTGGAACATTTGCTACAGATATTAATACTGGCAATGTTAGATTACTTGTAACAATGGGATCAGCAACTTCAGCAACTATAAATATATCAAGAACAACAATGGTTGTATAATTTTAATCTCGTGGATAGGGAAATGAGATGGCAAACGAGTTTGTAGTAAAGAATGGGGCAATCACACCTAATCTTAAATTAACTGGATCAACTTCTGGTACAATCACTGTTTTAGCTACTGCTACAGCAGGAACAAATACCTTGACATTACCTGCAGTAACTGGAACTGCAATAACAACTGGAGATACTGGATCTGTTACTAATACCATGCTTGCCGGTTCTATTGCACTAGCAAAACTTGCATCAAGTACCATATCTGGAGTTTCACTTGGTTCTAACCTAAACACATTAACTATTAGTTCACCATTAACTGGAACTAGTTATAATGGTTCTGCGGCAGTTTCTATAGGTATGCCTGCTGCAACAACTTCTGTTGCTGGTTATTTGACTGCCGCTGATTGGACAACATTTAATGGCAAACAAAATGCTTTAGGATTTACTCCTATTCAACAAGGTGGAGGAACAAGTCAAAGTACTAATAAACTATATATAGGGTGGGCATCAAATAAATTAAGGCTTCAAGTAGATAGTACAGATTTTGGATCAAATTGGCCTATTGATGTATCAGGCTTCGCTGCTTATGCTACAAATCAATCAGGTGGTACTGTAAGTGCAACTACTGGAGTATATTCAGGTTTAATTGTTGGCGCTACTGCAACGGTTGCTGATATTAATGTCGCTAATGATGCAGGATCAATGTCTATAAGAGGTAATCCTTCATTCCCTGCATCTGTATCTTTCCATAGAACAGGTGCCTATGCAATTAACGTAGGGTTAAGTACAGCTAATAACTTTGTAATTGGTGGTTGGTCAGCATCGGCAAATGCCTTCTCTATGACTGGTGGTGGAGCATTGACAATGCTCAACAATATCACAGCATATTCAGATGAAAGATTAAAGAAAAATTGGAGAGATTTACCAGTTAATTTTGTCGAACGTCTTGCCGGTGTTAAACATGGAATATATGATCGAACTGACCAAGAATGCACCCAAGTAGGTGTATCGGCGCAGTCATTACAACCACTTATGCCAGATGCTATAATGACTCAAGTGGATGGAATGTTATCTGTTTCTTATGGTAATGCTGCATTAGTTTCAGCGGTTCAATTAGCTAAAGAAGTTGTATTATTAAAAGAACAATCAAGTATGCAAAGTAACACAATTGAGTTGTTAATAGAAGCAATCAAAGAACAACAAGTACAAATTGATGAACTGAAAGAACTTATAAACAAAGGAAAATAAAAATGGCAATTACAAAAACACAAAAATTAACAAGTATTACTTATCGTGAAGATATGATGACTATACCTAAACAATTATACGTTGAATACCTAATTACTCTTGATGACCCTGAAGATTCTTCATTACCTATATATACAAATAAAGGTTATTCATTGGTAGCAGATTCAGATATTAGTAATGAAGAAGAAATAGTTCAAAATATGTTCAATGCGGTGTTTAATAAATAGAATATAGAACTAATTATTGGATCATTAAGATGGCAACAGTAAATACAAGGGAAGGTTTAAAACAATATGCATTAAGAGCATTAGGTGCACCAGTGCTTGAAATAAATGTTGATGATGATCAACTAGAAGATCGTATTGATGAAGCAGTAGAATATTGGAGATTATATCATCCAGAAGGTATTGAACAAGTATATGCCAAATATATGATTACTGCTTCTGTGTTAAATCTTACAACTAATAATGCTGCATCTTTTGGTGATGCAACTGAAGTTACTGGAGCAACATCTGGTGCTACAGCATTTGTAGTTTTAGATGAAGGTACTAGAACAGAATCAAGAACATCTACAGGAAATGTTCTTCTTGTAGTTAATATAACCGGTAATTTCCTTGCTGGAGAAACTATTTCAAATGATATAATTTCTGCTACATTAAGTTTAACTTCTCCAGTAGTTAAAGGTGTATTTGATAATAGATATATTACGCTTCCTGATTTATTGTATGGTGTGACTAGAGTTATTCCTATGTCTCAAGCATCTTCTTCAAAGAATATGTTTGACTTGCAATACCAATTACGGTTGCATGATTTGTATGATGTTACATCTACATCAATGATCTATTATAAGACAGTTATGCAACATCTTGATATGTTGGATTTCGAACTTAATGCAAAACCTGATATTCGGTTTAATAGATTCACAAATAAACTATATCTTGATATTAAATGGCACGCAGATGCTCTTATTGGTCAATATCTAATGGTTGATGGTTATGGTGCTTTAGATCCTGTCACTGCTCCTAGAATGTGGGGAGAGTTATGGTTAAAACATTATACAACTGCATTGTTTAAAAAGATGTGGGCAACTAATATCAAAAAGTTTTCCGGTATACAACTTCCAGGTGGTGTAACATTAGATGGTGATTCTCTATATAGAGAGGCAGTTGATGAGATTAAAGATTTAGAAGATGAATTGATGACAAAGTCTGCTCCATTAAGTTGGTTCATGGGATAAATCATGACAACAACTAATGTATATTTTACGCATGGTACTAAAAACGAACAATATCTTGTAGAAGATCTAATAATTGAATCACTTCGTATGTATGGAAATGAAGTGATGTATATTCCTAGAACATTAGTTGCAAAAGATAATATTCTAGGAGAAGATAGATTATCTCAATTCAAGACTGCATTTCCTATTGAAATGTATTTTGAAAACATTGATTCATTTGGTGGTCAGGGATTCATGATCCAAAAGTTTGGATTGATGGTAGAACAATCGGCAACTCTTGTAGTTGCCCGTAGAAGATGGGAACAATTTGTCGGCAGATACGGTATAACAACTGTACCTACTAGACCTAATGAAGGTGACTTAATTTATTTCCCATTGTCAAAAGGTTTATTTGAAATTAAATTTGTACAACATCAAGATCCATTCTATCAATTAGGCAAATTATATGTCTATAAACTTCAAGTAGAATTATTCCAATATGCATCTGAAAGAATTGATACAGGTCATACTGATATTGATGTATTTGAATCATTAAAAACATTCTCTACTGATATCACAGATAGTAATTTCGGTGAGGTAACTGCTATTAATATTACAAATACTGGATCTGCATATTCAACTGCCACAGTACAATTTACATCTTCTACTGGATATGGAGCAACTGCAACCACGGTTATTGGAACTGGAAGTAATGCCGGTAAAATTGTTGATATTATTATCACTAATCCAGGTACAGGTTATAAATCAATACCTTATGTTGAAATAATTGGAAATGGTACTGGAGCAGTTATTCAAGCCGTTGTTAAAGTTAATATAGATAAACCAGATTCATACGGTGATAACAACTCATTTTTAGATGAAGCATCTACTGTTGTATGGAATACTAATAATCCGTTCGGAGATATTTAATGTACGAAACTCCATTTTATCACGGAATTATAAGAAAAACTATTATTGGTTTTGGCAGTCTTTTTTCTAATATTAAAATAGAAAGAAAGGAAGGTGGTTCTGTTACTGGAACTACAATTCAAACCTTAAAAGTTCCAGTAGGATATGCACCAAAGGAAAAGTGGCTAGTAAGAATAGATTCTGATCCTACTTTAGAAGGACATACATATACATCATTGCCTAGAATATCCTTTGAAATTACCGGTTATTCTTATGATTCTGTAAGAAAAACAAACAGAATGCAACAAATAAAATGTGGTGATGGTTTAAGTTCTCTAAGTACATTAAGTTCTGTTGTTCCGTATAATCTTGACATTTCATTGTATATTTTGACAAAAACTCAAGAAGATGCATTACAAATAATAGAACAAATTTTACCTACATTTACTCCTGAATACACATTATCAATTAATGCAGTTCCTGAAATGAATGTTATTCAAGACATTCCTATTATTTTAAATAGCATTTCGGTTCAAGATGATTATGATGGAGATTTTACTACTAGAAGATTTGTAACTCATACATTAAATTTCACTTTGAAATTAAATTTATTTAGCGGAAATAGCACAAGTGGTATCATTACTACTGTTAAAGCTAATATTAATGATAGTGTTACTAATGAACCTACTGCTAATTATACTTCTGTAGGTGATCCTACAGATGGAAGTATTACATCAGAATCATGGTTAGAACATTTTTAAATTTAAATTTTTATTATGGCTGCATTAACATATAATAGTAATCCTCAATTAAAAGCAGCGAATGTGCCTGTTCAGTATACTCAGGAGCAAATACAAGAGTATATTAAATGTAAAAATGATCCCATTTATTTTATTGATACTTATTGTCATATTATCCATGTTGATTATGGCATTATACCATTCAAACTATATGATTGTCAAAAGAATAAAATAAAGATTATCCATGAGAATAGAAAAGTTATTCTTATGGAAGGCAGACAACAGGGAAAGACACAAACCTCTGCTGCATATATTCTTTGGTATACTAATTTCCACGATGCAAAGAATGTTGCTATTCTTGCTAACAAAGCATCCGCTGCTAGGGAAGTAATGTCTAGATACCAAATGATGTTTGAATTATTACCTCCTTGGTTACAACAAGGTGTTAAAACCTGGAATAAAGGTGATATTGAATTAGAAAATATGTCTAAGGTTTTTACTGCAGCTACTACCGGCGCAGGTATTCGTGGTAAAACAGTGAATATGTTATACATCGATGAAACAGCATTTATTCCAAACACAGTTGCAGAAGCTTTCTTCACTTCAACATTTCCGACAATATCTTCTGGTAAAACAACTAAAATTTTACTAAGTTCTACTCCACTTGGTTATAATCATTTTTGGAAGTTTTGGACAGATGCAGAAAAAGGACATAATGATTTTGTAACATTATTCATTCCATATACAGATATTCCTGGAAGAGATGAAACTTGGGCTTCAGAGCAACGTAGACAATTAGGTGAACTGAAATTCTGCCAGGAAGTACTTTGTTCCTTTCTTGGTTCTAGTTTAACTTTGATACCTCCTGATACTTTATCTAAACTAACTCCGGATCAAATAGATTATTCTAATGAAGGTCTTGATATATTTAAACGGCCTGAAAAGGGAAAGAATTATGTAATGACAGTTGATCCTTCTAAAGGCGTTGGAGGTGACAATTCTATAATTCAAGTCATAGATATTACAGAAATACCTTATAAGCAAGTTGCTAAGTATAAAGATAATCATATAAGTCCTTTATTATTTCCAAATATAATATATAAAGTAGCAAAAGATTATAATAATGCTTATGTTTTAATTGAGATAAATATATCTGAACAGGTGGCACATATTTTACATCATGAGTTAGAATATGAAAACATGATTATTATAAATAAAAAACCAAAGGGATTAGATAGAGGACAATCTGCCGGAGGTGGATTTGGTGGTAGATCGTTTTTAGGTGTAAACACTGATAAAAAAACAAAAAGAATTGGATGTGCCAATTTAAAATCATTATTAGTAGAAAATAAACTGCTTATTAATGATATGGATACTATTTCTGAACTATCTACTTTTATTGAAGTTAAGGATTCATACGCAGCAGATGATAGTTATAAAGATGATTTAGTAATGGGACTTGTTATTTTCTCATGGTTAACTACACAACCATATTTTAAAGAATTAAATAACGTAGAACTTAGAAAAATGATGTATCAAAACCAAATGAGATTAATAGAAGAAGAGTTAACACCATTTGGTTTTTATGATGATGGACAAATAGAATCAGAAGCACCTATTATGCTTTTGAATTTCTGAAATACAATTTTTTATAAATAATACAATGAATCTTAAGTATGATTCATCGTATACCCAGAATATTATTTCTTAGGAGAATTTAAATGGCATATGCGCTAAGTCCTGGAGTTACAATAGTAGAAAAAGATTTTACTAATATTGTGCCCGCAGTTTCATCATCTACTGGAGCATTTGCAGGTAAGTTCCAGTGGGGTCCAATCGAATACCCAGTACAATTATCATCAGAAGTTGAATTAGTAAAACAATTTGGCAAACCTAATGATAGTACCTTTGAATCATTTTTTACTGCAGCAAACTTTTTATCATATACAAACAGTCTATACATATCTAGAATTGATTCTCTTACTTCAGTTAATGCCGTCAGTACCAGTGGTACTGCTGTTAAAATTAAAAATGTAGATGCTTATGATGATTTAGTTACCTCAACGTATGACTGCTTATGGGCAGCAAAATACGCAGGTATTTTAGGTAATTCATTGAAAGTTTCAATGGCGGATAGACTAACATTTAAAAATTTAGTTTTGTCTAGTGTTACATCTTCTAGTATTGTTCCTATTGGTGGAACTACGGTTGTTGGTGTAAGTACACTTTTTGTTTCAGAACTTCATGTTGGAGCTATCCTTAAAACAGATGCTGGTGTACTTATTGGTACTGTTAAGTCTATTGAATCTAATACTTCATTAACTTTAGAAGCTCCTGGATCCGTAATTTCTGTTCCTGCAGGTACTGCATTGAAAGCTGACTGGGCATATAATGCTCAATTTGATTCTGCGCCTGGAACTTCAGATTATGTTTCTAACTCTAATGCTCTTTATGATGAATTACATATTATTGTTATTGATGAAGATGGAGTATTCTCAGGAATAAAAGGTACAATTCTAGAAAAATTTGCTTATGTTTCAAAAGTATCAGATGCTAAAAAATATGATGGTACAATTAACTATTATAAAGAAGTAATTAATACACGTTCACAATATATTTGGTGGATGGATCATACTGCAAATATTTCCGGTACAGGTAATGCGTGGGGTATTGCGGTTGTTGCAGGTGCTTCATATGCTCCTTTAAAAGGTGCTTTGAATGATTCATTTTCCGGTGCAGTCAATGACTTTACTGATTCTGATGGTGCATATGCAGTAACATCTTGGGAATTATATTTAAACGACAGTCAATATGATATTAGCTTAATACCAGTAGGTAAAGCAAATTTTGCTACTGCTAATTATGTAATTCAAAATATTGCAGAAGTTCGTAAAGATTGTGTTGTATTTGTATCTCCACAAGATATATCTACCGGTGATGCTATTATTGGTTCAGGTTCTACTGTGACTGATAAAATTAATGCTTATAGAAATGGATTAACATCATCTTCTTATGGTATTATGGATTCTGGTTATAAGTATCAATATGATCGTTATAATGATAAATATCGTTGGGTACCACTAAATGGTGATATCGCCGGTATGACTGCACGTACTGATTATACTAATGATGCTTGGTGGTCTCCTGCAGGTTATAATAGAGGTCAAGTTAAAAATGTTGTTAAACTTGCCGCTAATTTATCTAAAATAGATAGAGATTCAGTATATAAAAATGGTGTTAATCCTGTAGTTACATTTCCTGGACAAGGCACTGTATTATTTGGTGATAAAACATTATTGGCAAAACCATCTGCATTTGATCGTATCAACGTTCGTAGATTGTTTATTGTCCTTGAAAAAGCAATTGCTACTGCATCTAAATATCAATTATTTGAATTTAATGATGCGTTTACAAGAGCTCAATTCAAAAATATTGTTGAACCATTTTTGAGAGATGTTAAAGGTCGTAGAGGTATTATTGACTTTAGAGTAATTTGTGATGATACTAATAATACTGGAGAAGTAATTGATCGTAATGAATTTGTAGGCGATATTTATGTTAAACCTGCACGATCAATTAACTATATTACTTTGAACTTTATAGCAGTAAGAAGTGGTATTAGTTTCTCTGAAATTGGCGGTTAATTAGTATTTGGGAGTTGAAATACACTCCCAACTTTAACTATAAATAATATAAAGTCATACACCTAAGGAATAAAAATGGCAAATATATCCGATTTTAAATCTCAATTAATTGGTGGCGGTGCCCGAGCCAATCAATTTAGAGCATATTTAAATTTTCCTTCTTATGTATCAGCCGGTGCATTTGAAGGAGCAAGAGCACAGTTTTTATGTAAAGGAGCTCAACTTCCTGGATCTACTATAGCAAATGTAGAAGTTCCATATAGAGGTCGAGTTGTTAATATTGCAGGAGAACGTACTTTCCAACCATGGACTGTAACACTTATTAATGATACAACTTTTGGTTTACGTAATGCATTTGAATCTTGGCAAGCAGGCATTCAAAGATATGCAGCCACTGAAGGTAAAACAAATCCTGCCGATTATCAAGTAGATTTAGAAGTTCATCAATTAGATCGTAATGGTGCTACTTTAAAAGTATATAAATTTGCAGATGCATATCCAACAACTATTGGGGCTATTCAATTAGACTTTGATGTAATAAACCAACTTGAAACTTTTGATGTAGAATTTACTTATAACTACTTTACATCAAATACTGGTACAGATACTGATGGTGCTTCTTTTGGTACTAACATATCAATTGATACTCCAGTTGGAACAATTCCATTTAGTTTCTAATCATTTTTCATTATAATTTTGAGATAAAATATGCAAATTTTTGGTATCGAGTTGGGTAAGAAGAAATCCGTCAAGGAAAATCCGCTTAGTGTAGTTCCACCAAGTTCGGAAGACGGTAGTACTGTAATAACAACAGCATCAGGTGCTGCGAATTATTATGGTCTTGTTCTTGATATGGATTCTATTGTCAAGAATGAAAATGATCTTATCCGTCGATACCGAGAAGTTGCACAATATTCTGATTGTGATTCAGCTATAACAGATATTGTTAATGAATCAATTATAACTGAAGATGATAAATCTATTGAACTTAATTTGGATAATTTAAAAGTTTCAGATGGCATTAAGAAAAAAATCACCGATGAATTCGAAGAAGTATTAAAACTATTTGATTTCGAAGAATTCGGTCCAGACATTTTCCGTCAATGGTACATAGATGGTAGAGTATATTATCAAGTATTGATTGATCCTGCTAATATCAAAAAAGGTATTACAGAATTACGTAAGATTGATCCAAGAAAAATAAGAAAGATCAAGAACGTAATGAAACAACGTAATGAAAAAGGCATTGATGTTGTTAAATCTATAGATGAATTTTACATCTATAATGATAAAGGAATTAGTGAGCAAACATCACAAGGTGTTAAACTATCTCTTGATTCAGTTATCTATTGCCCTTCTGGTTTAATTGATCCTAATTCAGGAATGACATTAGGCCATTTACATAAGGCAGTAAAACCAACCAACCAGTTAAAAATGATTGAAGATGCGGTAGTAATTTATCGTATATCAAGAGCACCTGAAAGACGTATATTCTATATTGATGTTGGTAACTTACCTAAGTTAAAAGCAGAACAATATGTAAATGATATTATGAATAAGTTTCGTAATAAAATTGTTTATGATGCTACTACTGGTGAAACAAGAGATGATCGTAAACATTTGTCTATGATGGAAGATTTCTGGATGCCAAGGAGAGAAGGCGGTAAGGGTACAGAAATAACTACTCTGCCGGGCGGACAAACTCTAGGTCAAATAGAAGATGTACAATATTTTCAAAGTAAATTATATCAAGCTTTAAATGTTCCATTAGGAAGATTGCAACCTTCAACAGGATTTAGTATTGGCCGTTCTACAGAAATTACTAGAGAAGAAGTAAAGTTCAATAAATTTGTAACAAGATTGCGTAAAAAGTTTGCTAATTTACTTGTAGATGCATTGAGAATACAATTAATTTCTAAAGGTATCATTCGAGACGATGAATGGTATGATATTAAACAAAGTATTCAGTTTGATTTCCAAAAAGATAATTACTTTTCAGAATTAAAAGAAAGTGAAGTTCTTAATCAACGCATTGTAACCTTACAACAAATTGATTTATATGTAGGTAAATATTATAGTATTGAATGGATTCAAAAGAATGTATTAATGCAATCTGAAGAAGATATAAAAGAAATAGCTGCTCAAAATAAAGAAAATCCTCCACCTGTTCCAGAAGATGCACAAAGTGCACAATAATTAAGGATACCAAAAATGATTAAAGAATCTATTAAAGATTTAATTAACGCAATTGCTGAAGGCGATTCAATTGCTATTGAAGATAGTTTTAACTATGTGATGGCTAGTAAAATATCTGACCATTTAGATAATATGAGGGTATCTGTTGCACAAGGTATGTTTGGTTCAGTTGTAGAAGAAGGTTATGATTCGCGTGATGCATATGACTTGCATGATCCAAAGCATCCTGATTTTGTTAAAAACCATACAAAATGGAAAAAAGCTAATCCAGAAGGAAAGCTTGGTGACTTCATAGCTCATATGAAAACTAAAAGATTCAATGTTACAGAAAGTGCTGGTGCATATGAAACTTGGGATCCTAAGCATCCTAAATTCAAAGAAAAATTAATAAAGCATCATGCTCAAGGTGGAACTACTAAAAGTTTTATCGAAAAAGAAAAAGCAAAAGCATGGAAACAATTAACTAGAGAATCAGTTGAAGAATTCACTCTTGAAGATTATTCAGTTGAAGAACTTGAAGACTTTATGATGTCTGAAGACTTTGAACAACTGGACGAAGTATCTAAGAAAACTCTTGGTTCTTATGTAACTAAAGCCCATGACCAATTGATGAAACATACTGCAGCCGTTAATTTCAAATCAGGTCGTGGGGATAAAGATGTATTATCATATACACACGAACCAACAACAGCAAGAAAAACTGCAAACCGAACTAAAGGTGTTGCTACAGCAATTGGCAAATTAACCAAAGAAGAACTTGAAGAGTTAGAAGAATCATTTTTATCAAATACTTCTTCTACACACCCAACATTAGCAGGTAAATTAAATAAACTTAGATCAATACATAAAACATTGACTACTGCTGGATACAGTACTAATAATAAAGATCATTTATCGCAAGATAGCAATCATATGGGTAATCCAAATTCAAATACCGTAACCTATAAAAAATCTGGAACAGCTGATGTTACAATTAATCATGGCGGTTCAGCAAATCCAAAAACTTTATATTCTGTTAAATCCTCTAAGGGTGCAGGAAAAAAAGTAAATTTGCCAGAAGAATTTACTCTTGAAGATTACTCTTTAGAAGAACTTGAAGATTTTATGGTGTCTGAAGACTTTGAGCAACTAGATGAATTGTCAAAAGCAACTCTAGGTTCTTATGTTAAGAAAGCAGCAGTTGATGCTGCAGTTCATACTGATAAATTTGGTCGTGGTGGAGCTGGTGTGACATATTCAAACACTGCTGGAGTTGCAGACAGAAGATTGAAAGGTGTTTCAAAAGCAGTCGACAAAATGACTAAAGACTAATGTATTATTCACAGTTTTCTAAAAAGTTAAAAGAAACGGTATCAGGTATGGGTATACAGGAGTGCACCCATTACTTTGGTAATACTATTCAGATAACTAATGATAATACTATACTAATTAATAATGAAGTAACTCAGTTTAGAAATTTGTCGGAAGCAAAAAATCATATTAAATATTCAGAACAAGCAAAAGATATTATCAATAATTTATATGAAGAATTCTTTTCTGAAAATATATTAAAAATTGCAGACGTAATTAAAGAAGAACACAATATTAAAGTCACAAATAAAATAGTCGAACAATATATTAAAATAGCTTCCGACAAATCCTTTTCAATTGATCCAGTTGTTTCTAATATTCGTGAAATGAATGAATTTGATTCTATTATTAATGGTAAAATACATTACATTCTAGAAGATGAATCAGTTATTGCAATAGATATTCAAACCCAACAAGATATAAATAACTTACTAGAAAATAAAGTAGAGGTTGTCGAGTTCATGAAAGAAAGTTCGGATAACTTCCTAAAAATACTCGATGTAATCATTAAGGAATAAAGATGGCAGCATTAACAAAAACCATTATTAAAGCATCAGAAACTGAGGCAATTATTAAAATTGCAGGTTCAGATACTGCTGCATCTATAATAAATTTAACTACAGATTTGTTACCTTATGCCAATATTATTGTTGGCGCAGGAACTGTAACAATAGGCACAGGTGCTACATCAATTGTTGGTGTAGGAACAAGTTTTGATACTAATGTTCATGTCAATGCTAAAGTATATACTAGTGCAGGTGTTTATGTAGGTCTTATCACCTCAGTTACTAATGCAACTAATGCTGTATTATCTGCAAATGGTGCTGCAGTTATAGCAGGTACTACTTATAAAATTCAATATGCTACACAAGTTATAATAGGTACTCCATCTGTTTCTATTACTGCGCTTCAATGGGCAGGTGAACCAGGAGCTATATATAAAGTAGATAGAAATGGTGTTCGCATTGTTACTCCTCTTGCAGATAATGGTAACCTTATTGATATGATGGGTACATATTTCCCACCTGATAATGTTAATGCAACATATTCTATCAGTGTTACTATTGTAGATAAACTTGCTGCTGCAGTCCAAGGCGAAATTTGGATTAAAGTTAGAAAGAATTCAGGTTATTATGGTAAAATAGAGACCACTCAGTTTGGTGCTCTTGATAACGAATTAGTATACGGAAGTTAATATGAAACTAATTAGGGAAGTTAACGAAACATTAAATATGGTTGTAGAGGAAAAACTCGGTAAAGGTAAACAACTTTATGTAGAGGGTGTATTTCTTCAATCAAATATTAAGAATCGTAATGGAAGAATGTATCCAGAATCAATTATGGATAATGAAGTTCAACGATATATTAAAGAAAAAGTAGAAAAGAATTCTGCCTTTGGTGAATTAGGACATCCTGAATCACCTTCAATTAATCTTGATAGAATTTCACATCTAATTACTAACTTAAGAAAAGAAGGTAATAATTGGATAGGAAAGGCTAAAATTCTTGATACTCCTATGGGTAGAATTGCTGAAGGTATTCTTAAAGGTGGCGGAAGAATTGGTACGTCAAGTCGTGCTTTAGGTTCATTAAAAATGAACAATGAAGGTATTAATGTAGTACAAAATGATTTTATGTTAAGTACTGCCGGCGATTTAGTAAGTGATCCATCTGCACCTGATGCCTGGGTTCAAGGAATCATGGAAGGTGCATCTTGGGTTTATGTTGATGGAAAGTTTGAGAAACATGTTGATGAAGCTAGAAAAACAATAACAAAAGCAACGTCAATGAATTTAGAAGAGCAAAAAATACTTGCCTTTCAACACTTTTTACGTAGCATTAAGTAAAAGTTTAATTTTTATAAATAATAAGATATATCAAAATTAGGAGATATAAAATGTCTATTGATAGTAAAATCGCTGAGATTATGGAAGAATCCAAATTGGCAGGATTAGTTTTAGAAAACGAAGAAATTGTTGAAGAAGAATTAGATGAAGATTTCATCACTGAAGAAGAATATGATTCTTTAGATGAAGAAGAACAAGCATTGTTTGAATTATCTGCTGACATAAAACAAAGAGCTTATGTTAAACGATATAATAAAAGTGATGATGAATCAGATAATGACAAAGCACAAAAAACTTTATCACATATTAAAAAAAGAGAAGGACAGAAAGCAGCATTTAAAGCAGCTATGGATGCTGATGCACCGCCAGATCAACATAGAAAACAAATGAAAAGAGATTTTCTTTCAAAAGAATCAATTGACGTTTCTACCGATGTAGATGCATTAATGTTTGGTGAATCTTTATCTGAAGAATTTAGAGAAAAAGCAGCTACTATTTTCGAGTCTGCTGTAGTTGTACGTGTTAAAGAAGAAGTTGCACGTTTAGAAGAAGAATTTGAAGAAAAACTTGCTGAGCAAGTAGATTCAATTACTGAGGGTCTGGTTGAAAAAATTGATGGTTACCTCGACTATGTTGTTGAGCAGTGGATAGAACAGAATGAAATAGCCCTTGAAAATGGACTTAAGTCTGATATCATGGAATCCTTTATTACTGGTATGAAAGGTCTTTTTGAAGAACATTATATTGATGTTCCTGAAGAAAAGTACGACGTTATCGGTGAAATGGAAACTAGGATTGATGTACTAGAGTCTAAGTTAAACGAACAAGTTGAAAGAAATATTGATTTGAAAAAATCACTTTCTGAATCAACTCGTAAAGAAATCGTAAATATGGTTAGCGAAGGTTTGACTGATACAGAAACTGAAAAATTTGTAGCATTAGTAGAAGAATTATCTTATGATGCTGAAGATACATTTAAAGTAAAAGTACAAACAATTCGTGAAAACTATTTCACAGGCAAACAAAGCGCTTTGGTAGAATCTTTTGTTACTGATTCTCCAGTAGAAGAAATCAAAGAAAACAAATATGTAAACGTTGATCCTACTGTTGCTGCGTATGCTAAAGCATTACAACAATATAACCAATAATTTTAATAAAAATAAGGAAACTTAAGATGGAATTAAATCGTTCTGCCCTTTTAGAAAAATGGGCTCCTGTAATTGACGCTGATGGCGCTCCTGCTATTAAAGACTTTACTCGTCGTGGTGACTTAGCTGTTATCCTAGAAAACCAACAACGTGAAATGAATGCTGCTAGCCAAGCTAACGGTATGCTTTTCGAAGCTGGTACAGGCGGTGTTTCTACTAACATTGGTGGTGGTGGCAACTATGGTGTCAATACTACTGGTACTGGTACATACAATGCTGGCGCTGCTGGTACTGGTGGTGTAGCTGGTTTTGATCCTGTGTTGATTAACTTAGTACGTCGTGCTATGCCTCAGTTGATTGCATATGATGTTGCTGGTGTTCAACCAATGACTCAACCAACTGGTTTGATTTTTGCAATGAAATCTCGTTACACTAGTCCAAGTGGAACAGAAGCATTGTTTAACGAAGCAAACACTAGCTTTACTGGTACTTCAGGCGCTACTGGTACTGATCCTACCGGCGCTACTGGTTTATCAACTGGTTCATACCAAACTGGTTTAGGTTTGTCTACTGCTAATGCTGAAATTTTAGGTTCTACTTCAGGTGAAGCATTTCCTGAAATGGCATTCTCAATTGAAAAAACTTCAGTTGTTGCTAAAACTCGTGCATTGAAAGCTGAATACTCTATCGAATTAGCACAAGACTTGAAATCAGTTCATGGTCTTGACGCTGAAGGCGAATTAAGCAAAATTCTTTCTACTGAAATTCTTGCTGAAATTAACCGTGAAGTTATTCGTACTATCTACACTGTTGCTAAACAAGGTGCTGCTGTTGGTACTGCTACTGCTGGTATTTTTGATCTTGACGTTGACTCTAATGGTCGTTGGTCAGTTGAAAAATTCAAAGGTTTGTTGTTCCAAATCGAAAGAGAAGCTAACGCTATCGCTCAACAAACACGTCGTGGACGTGGTAACTTCATCATCTGTTCTTCAGATGTTGCTTCTGCTTTAGCAATGGCTGGTGTATTAGATTATGCTCCTGCTCTTTCTACTGGTTTGAATGTTGATGAAGCATCTACTACTTTTGCTGGTATCTTAAACGGCAAATATAAAGTTTATGTTGATCCTTACACTGGTGGTAACAACCCATCTGCTGCAGGTCTACAATTCTTTACTGTAGGTTATAAAGGTACTTCTGCGTTTGACGCTGGTTTGTTCTATTGCCCATATGTTCCATTGCAAATGGTTCGTGCGGTTGATCCACAAACTTTCCAACCTAAAATTGGCTTCAAAACTCGTTACGGTATGGTTGCTAACCCAATGGTTGATATTGATGACGCTTCAATGTCTGCTACTTCAAATGCTGACAACTCAATGACAGCGCGTAAAAATTACTATTATAGAATTTGTAAAGTTACAAATCTTATGTAATTGATTTTAAAGGACTTTTTAAGTTCTTGTGAAATAATTAGAAGGGTCTTTTGACCCTTCTTTTTTATTTTGATAGATTAATGGCTTTAATAAATCATTAATAAATAAGTTGTAGATCACGGATCCCTCAATCCTATCTACTCTAAACATTCTAACAACTATTAAGGAACAGTTATGTCCAGCACAAATATATATTCAATATATCTTATAACAAATTTAATCAATAATAAGAAATATATTGGTTATACATCAAATAAATTAGGTCATAGATTTAATGACCATTGTAAAATTACCAAACCAAAATATCAAGAAAGATCTCCTATATCTTTTGCTATTGAAAAATATGGCAAACACAATTTTTATTGTAATGTTATTTTGCAATCTAATGATTATGAATATTGCAGATTAATAGAAACTGATTTTATTATTCAATATGATTCATTGACTTCTACTCAAGGAGGTCAAGGTTATAATATAGATAAGGGCGGAAGAGGCCATAAAAGATCCCCTGAAACTATTGAAAAACATAGACAAAAAATGAAAGGTAGACCTCAATCAGAAGAACATAGAGCAAAAATATCTGTTGCTAATAAAGGTAATACTAACGGTAGTAATAACAAAGGTAAAATTAGAACTAAAGAACAGAATAATGCCAATAGCGTACAACGAAAAAAAGAATATCAGAATGGGAGAATTTCTCCACTTAAAGGTAAAAAATTTAAAGATGATTATCCTCATGCTTTAGAAAAGATGAAACAAACTAAATTACAAAATAGAATATTTACTAATAAGTATAAAAATTTGGTTGTTCAGTTTAAAAATAATAATCCAATTAATTTAGACATAAATTATACAGATTGGTTCCAAACCCATTCTTTAAATAACTTTATGAGCAAACAAACAAAAAATAA
Source organism: uncultured Luteolibacter sp. (assembly GCA_964458895.1). Taxonomy (GTDB): domain Bacteria; phylum Verrucomicrobiota; class Verrucomicrobiia; order Verrucomicrobiales; family Akkermansiaceae; genus Luteolibacter. The sequence continues at coordinate 64,930 of CAYWLC010000001.1, forward strand.
TTCTATACCAATAAAAGGTTGGAAATTAATAAGTTTTGAATTGAATAAATAGTAAAACACTATCAGGTACTATAATGGCAATAACAACTACATGTCCGTTTCCAACAAATATAAATCCACTATCTAGTAATGGGTTTAATTTTTCTATTTCAAAATTACCGGAAGTATCATTCTTTTGTCAAGAAATTAATCTTCCAGGTATGTCTTTACCTACATTTGAAGTGAACACTCCTTTATCGGCTTTGCCATTTAGTGGGGAAATACTTTCATTTGAAGATCTAAATATACAGTTTATTATAGATCAAAATATGAGTAATTATATTGCTGTATATAATTGGATGATAGGACTTGGTTTTCCAGAAGATAATAATCAATTTACTGATTTTATTAATTTACAAGATACAGGGTATAGTAGAACAAGTAAAGAATATTCTGATGCTACTTTGCAAATATTAGGAAGTAATAATCTACCGGTAAAAACTGTAAAGTTTATAGATATTCTACCATTGAATTTAAGTTCAATGAATTTTCTATCTACAAATACAGATGTATCATATTTAGTTGGGAATGTAACATTTAAAATAAGTAGATACGAATTTATATAATTTTTGAGGATATTATGGCTACAATTGATGAACTTTTATCAGAATGGGATGAAGACTCTACTATGGATGATAATCATATCTCGAATGAATCCATTCGAGTTCCAAAGTTGCATGCTAAGTATATAAGATATTTAATGCAGGCAAAACTTAAAGTTACAAAATATAATAATGATTATAATGTTCTAAAAAAGACTAAGTTTAGATACTATAGAGGCGAACTTTCAAGAGAAGAATTGTCTACCTTGCAATGGGAACAATGGTTAGGTGTCAAACCTATGAAGAATGAGATGGATCAATTTCTTGATGGTGACACTGATCTTAACAATATGAAAGTTAAAATAGAATATTTACAAACTATGAGTTACCTACTTGAATCTATCCTAGGTCAAATAAAAGCTAGAGATTGGCAATTAAAAACAGTTCTAGAACATAAAAAGTTTTTAGCTGGAAATTAAAAATATATAAATAAGTATAGGTCACGGAACTGCAATTCCTACCTATTCTAAACATTCTAACAACTATTACAAGGAACAGTTATGTCCAGCGAAACTATATATCAAGAAATAATTCCAACATATCTCTATATAAAACAACATTCAATTACTGGTCTAAAATACTTTGGTAAAACAACCAATGATCCTTATACCTATAATGGATCTGGAGTTTATTGGAATGATCATATTAAAAAGCATGGTAAAGAACATATAGTTACATTATGGGTGTCTAATCTATTTCATGATAAATCTATTGTTGATTATGCTTTACATTTCTCAGAAGAGAACAATATTGTAGAATCCAAAGAATGGGCAAACCAAAAACCAGAAAATGGTTTAGAAGGCGGGGCAACTACTAATGGAAAAATATGGATTAATAATGGTGTAACTAATTTGTATATACATAAATATGATCTTATACCACTAGGTTATAAAAAAGGAAGATTGTGCAAATTTAATGACCCTAATTTTCAAAGGGAAATGTCTTCTAAGGTAGATAGGATTAAACAATCAAATGCTATGAAACAAAAATGGAATGAAGGAACGTTTATTAGAGATCATTCTAAATGTGGTAAAAAAGGTGCAGATAATGTCTCAAAAAGACCTGAAGTTAGAAATAAACTGTCTATAGTCGCTAAAAATAGACCCCTGATAACGTGCCCGCATTGTACTAAAATAGGAATAACCTCTCCTGGAATGTTTAAACACCATTTTGATAATTGTAAAAATAAATGATTAAAGTTGAAAAATTTAATGAATCTTATATTAGAATATTTTCTGATAAATCCATTGAACAAGAACTATCTGATTTCTTTAAATTTAGAGTTAAAGGATATCAATATATGCCAGCATATAAAGCTGGCATGTTTGATGGGTATGTTAGATTATACAATCTTCAAACTAAAAATCTCTATGCTGGTTTATTACAGTATGTTAAAGAATTTGCAAATAGAAATGATTATGAATTAACTATTGGCAAAGGTATAGAGAATTCAAATACATATTCTGAAAAAGATATTCAATTATTTGCAGATAGTCTTAATTTATCTGCTAGAGGTCAACCTATATCACTTAGAGATTATCAAGTAGATGCTCTTCTAAAAGCCCTTAATAGAAATAGAGTAACTCTTTTAAGTCCTACTGCTTCAGGTAAATCCGGTATTTTGTATGCTATAATGAGATGGCATCTAAATGCAAATAGAAAATTACTTCTGATAGTACCTAATACCATGCTTGTTGAACAAATGTATTCAGATTTTGCCGATTATTCAAGCGCAAATGGATTTGATGTTGAACATAATGTACAAAAACTATATTCAGGATTTACAAAGGATTTTACTAAAAATGTTCTTATCTCTACATGGCAATCATTAATTACTATAAAACAAAAATCCTTTTATCAGCAATTTGATGTGGCTATGGTTGATGAATGTCATCTTGCTAAAGCTGCTTCTATATCTGGTATTATGGAAAAATGTGTTAATACCAAATACAGGATTGGGGCTACAGGTACTATTGACGAAAGTTCTAAAACTAATAAACTAACACTTGAAGGATTATTTGGACCAGTATATCAGGTAACTACAACCAAAAAATTAATGGATGAAGGTTCAGTAGTTAATCTAAAAATCAAGCAATTAATTCTTAAATATGATGAAGAAACATGTAAGATGTTTAAAGGTACTGAGTATATTAAAGAACTTGATTGGTTAGTTACAAATCCTGTCAGAAATAAATTTATACGGAATTTAGCAATATCTACTACAGGCAATACTCTAGTACTTTTCAACTATGTACAAAAACATGGCAAAGTAATATATGAAGATATAAAAAATAAAGTACATCAAGATAGACCTGTATTTTATATTCATGGAGGAGTTGATACAAAAGATCGTGAAGAAATTAGAAATGTATGCAGTAAATATAATAATGCAATAATAGTAGCCTCGTACGCGACTATGAGTACAGGTACTAATATGCCTTCAATAGAAAATATTATATTTGCTCATCCTTCAAAATCTAAAATAAGAAATCTTCAATCTATTGGTAGAGGTCTACGTTTAAATGATGGTAAAAATGAATGCCGGCTTTTTGATTTAGTTGATGATCTACATTGGAAGTCTTGGAAGAATACCACGTTAACCCATGGCATAGAGAGATATAAGATATATATTACGGAGCAGTTTTTAGTTAACATAGTTGAAGTGGAGTTGAAATGATTGAGCATGAATATATTACCTTAAAACTTGTAAATGGAGATAACGTCATATGTGTAAAAATAGGTGAGGATGATCATAAATTTATAATTATGTACCCTATCCAAATGAAAACCGTCAACTTTGATTTTGAAGGTAAAAATAAAGAAGTATTAGCCGGTTCTCCTTGGTGTTCTTTTACAGATGAACAAATCTTTACAATATGGAAAGATGATGTCATAATCATTAAACCTTTAAATGAATCTACTATTGAATACTATAAACGTCTTATAGATGTTCAAATAGGTCAATTAGTATTACCTGAAGAGGAATATGATTTAGAAACAATTAGTTTTAATCTATCTAATGAAACAATACATTAACCTAGAAAAACCTGGTATAACCAGTATATCACAAAAGTAAACAGTTGTAAACAGTAAAATAAAAATATATTTTAATGTACTTTTTATCAATCATAGGATATAATAGTTCTATATTATAAATTGAGGGAGTAGAAATGAGCAAGAAACTAAATTATATTAATAATGAAGAATTCTTTGTAGCTATGCAAGAACGTATTGCTTTAGTTAAGGATTGTGAATCAAAGGGAATTCCCAAACCTAGAATCTCTGAATATATTGGTGGATGTATATTTAAGATTGCTACTAATTTCTCCAATCTTAGAAGCTTTAATGGATATTCATTTAAAGAGGATATGATTCTTGATGGAGTAGAGAATTGTTTAAAGGTTATTGATAATTTTGATGAGAATAAAACACATAATCCTTTTTCCTATTTTACTCAAATTGTTTATTTTGCGTTTCTACGTAGAATAGCAAAAGAGAAACGACAAGTCTATATTAGAAGCAAACTACTTACCTCAAATGCTTTAGATCTTACTGAACTACAAGCTCATGATGAACAGGGAGATTTCACTAATAATTATATTGAATACATGAAAGCATATAATAATTTTGATGGTTCTTCATTTGAAAAACCTAAAAAGGAAAAGATTAAAAAAGAAGTGTACTCACCTTTAGAAGATTTTTATAATTAATTATTGAGAGAATATATTATGAATGAAGTTATAAAGCAATATCGTTTATTTGATGAAGAATCTAAAAGATGGGAAGATTGGAAAACTTTAGAAAATTATGAAAAAGAACATACAATCAAGTATGCAATAGCTCAAGGATGTAAGTGTCAACTTAAAACATTTGAACAAACAAGTATTGAAGGTTGGGGGTTGAATGAATAAGGTTTGTTTAATAACTGACCAGCATTTCGGAGCTAGAACAGGTTCTACAATTATAATTGACCATCAACGTAAATTTTATAATGAGGTATTCTTTCCATACCTTGATAAAAATAATATTAATACTGTTATTATTCTAGGTGATACTTTTGATACCCGTAAATTTACTAACAATTATGTAATAGAACAAAGTAAATTATTTTTCTTTAATCAATTAAAAGACAGAAATATAACTGTCTATATGATAGTTGGTAATCATGACATTTATTTTAAACAAACCATTTATCCAAACACTCCTAGTTTGTTATTGGCAGAATATGATAATATTAGTCTTATAGAATATGCTCAAACTGTTTCTATCAAAGGTATTGATGTTGCAATGATACCTTGGATCTGTAATGATAATTATGAAGAATGTTATGAAGAGATTAGAAGTTCACTATCTGATATCTGTATGGGTCATTTCGAGATAGGTGGATTTCAAATGTATCGTGGCGTAGAATCCCATGGAGGCATGTCAAGTTTAATGTTTGATCGATATGACAAAACCTTCTCAGGTCATTATCATCATAGGTCTACCAAGAACAATATTACCTATCTTGGAACTCCATATGAGATTACTTGGCAAGATTACGCTGATCCAAAAGGATTTCATATGTTTGATCTTGCAACACGAGAACTTGAATTTATTGAGAATCCAAATAAATTATTTGTCAAACTAGAATATAATGATTTAAACCAAGAACCAGTTGATCTAAGTAATATAGATATTAAAGACACTTATGTTAAACTTATAGTGGTTAACAAAACTGATTATTACAAATATGACACATTCTTGACTAAATTATATAATAAAGGTGCTCATGAAATTAAGATTATTGAAGACATTGGAGACTTCTCTTCAGGTGAACTATCTGATGATATTAAATTAGAAGATACACAATCTGTTTTAAACCATTATATTGAATCTATAGAGACTGATATAGAAACATCAAAGATAAAATCTTATGTGCAGTCTTTATATACAGAAGCATTAAATAGTGAAATTGCATAATGTCTACATTACATTTTAAGTACATTAGTTACAAAAACTTTCTATCGACAGGTAATGTTGAAAATAAAATCCTATTAGATAAGTCAAGAACTACCTTGATTATGGGTAAAAATGGTGATGGCAAATCTACCATACTTGATGCCATAACATTTTGTTTATTTGGTAAACCTTTCCGTGATATTAAATTAGGCCAGTTAGTTAACTCTATTAATGGCAAACAACTATTAGTAACATGTGAATTCCTTATTGGTATTAAATCTTACAAGATTATCCGTGGAATAAAGCCCGGTATATTTGAGATATATTGTAATGATGTCTTATTGAATCAAGAAGCGGCAAATAAAGATTACCAAAAGATTTTAGAACAACAGATACTTAGACTTAACTATAAAACCTTTACTCAGGTAGTTATTCTAGGTTCAGCATCTTTTGTTCCATTCATGCAACTTAAATCCAGTCAACGTAGAGAAGTTGTTGAGGATATTCTGGATATCCGTATTTTCTCTGTAATGAATCAAATATTGAAAGATAGAGTATCTTCAACTAAAGATGCTATATCAAAAATTGAAACAGATATCAAAATAGCACGTTCAAAGGTTGAGTCTCAAACATCTATTATTGAAGCTATGAATATAGCAAAGTCTGATACTGTTAAATTATTATTGGATAAAATTACTAAAAATGATCATCAAATTGAGCAATCTCAAGTAACTTCCGATCTACTAGCAGCAGAACTAGTTCATTTAAGAGAAAAGATTAGTGACAAAGATAAACTTGATGAAGATATTCAAGGTGTTAATAGGTTACTTAGCAAAGTTACTGCAATCCATAATCATCATGTAACACACAAACATTTCTTTTGCGAAAATGATGTATGTTCAACGTGTTCACAGGAAATTACCGATGAATATAAACAAATAGTAGTTGCAGATATTCAATCTAAAATAGATGAGGAAGATTCTAAACTCCAAGCTTTGGAAAAAGCCTATGCTAATCTAAAAGAATCTTTGAAAAATATTCAACTAATACAAAATAATATTACCGATAAAAATATTGAGTTATCGACAACAAATAGTACTATCACTCTATTGAATAGACAAAACTCTCAGTTCCTTACAGAGATTGAAGGTGTAGAACAAAATACTACAAACGTAGATGAAGAGAAACGTAAATTAAAAGAACTTGCAAATAGTACTATAGAACAAATAACTGAGAAAACCTCCTTGATGGAACTTAGAGGGTTACAAGATATTTCAAATCAGTTATTGAAAGATACTGGAATTAAGACTGCTATTATCCGTGAGTATCTACCTGTAATGAATACTTTGATTAATAAGTATCTTGCAATTATGGACACGTATATTAAGTTTGAATTAGATGAGTCATTCAATGAAACTATTAAGTCAAGATTTCGAGATGAGTTTACATATGCATCATTTTCTGAAGGAGAAAAACGTAAACTTGATGTGGCAATCCTATTTGCTTGGAGACAAATAGCTAGACTTAAGAATTCAGTCAATACTAATCTTTTGATCATGGATGAGATTGCCGATTCTAGTCTTGATGATGCCTCTACAGAATCATTATTAACCATGATTAATTCATTAGAATCAGATACTAATGTATTTGTGATTTCACATCGAGGTGATATACTGAATGACAAATTTCATTCAGTATTACGAGTTGAAAAGAGAAATGATTTTTCTGTGCTAGTTTAATAATAACATATTGATTTTATTAATTAAATAAAAAAATAATGCGTTCTGTGCACACTTTTTTATTTTAAGGGTGATATACTTAACATAAAGTGAAAAAAGCCCACTTTTTAATAAAAAAAGTATAATATAATCAATTACTTAAAAGTGCACTTTTTTTACACTTGGCAATTTTTCAAATTGTGAAAATAAATGTTTACATTCTCTGAAAAGGTGATATAATAGACTCATAAATTGATAAAGAGATTATATTATGAATACAGCAATAGACCTTACCGCAAAACTCCTCGCAACAGAAAACCTAACTGTGGTTAAAGCCGCAGTTAAAACAGCCTCTTTTAATGTTAAATCAAGGCAACTAACTTTACCTATCTTTAAAGATATGACTCCTGAAATAGAGAGTATGCTTGTAGGTCATGAAGTAGGTCATGCATTGTATACAACTATGGATATGATGGAAGCTTCAAAAGAAGATTACAAAATCCATGACTATATCAATGTAGTTGAAGATGTTCGTATTGAAAAATTAATGAAACGTAAATATCCCGGTCTTAAAAAGACTATGATTGAGGGTTATAGACAACTTAATGAAAAGGATTTCTTCGGTATAAGCAAGATTAAAAATGTAAGAACTCTTAACTTAATTGATAGAATTAACCTTTGGTTCAAAGTAGGTATTTCTTCTGGAGTTTCATTCTCTGAACAAGAAAAATTATTTGTTACTCGCGCAGAAAAAACTGAAACTTCCATTGAAGTTGTTCAATTAGCAAAAGATATTTATGAATTTTGTAAAAATGAATTAGAAAACCCAGAAAGTAAAGATTCATCATTTAATAATGAAAATACTGAAGAATCTGAAGAATCTGAAGAGAATGAAAGTTATGAAGAATCTGAAGAATCTGAAGAGAATGAAACAAAATCTCCTGAAGAAATAGAAGAAGAATTAGAATCTAAAACTAATAAATCTTTAATGGAAAATTTAGATAATTCTGTAGATATGAATGCAGAATATAATTATTTAAGATTAGATACTGATTATGATCCTGATACAATAGTAGGTTATAAAACCATTTTATCTGAAACTGAAACTGAACAAGAATTTATATTAAATCGTTGGGGTTATAAAGAAGATATTCCAAGAAGTGTTGATGCAGAATATATTAAATTCAAGTCAAATACATTGAAAACAGTTAATTATCTCATAAAAGAATTTGAGATGAAAAAAGCAGCAACTCAATATAAACGTAACCAAGTATCAAAATCAGGTTCATTGGATATGAAAAAGGTTTGGGGTTATCAATTGAATGATGATTTATTTAAAAGAATTACTACTACTCAAGATGGTAAAAAGCATGGAATGATCTTTTTGATAGATTGGTCAGGTTCTATGAACGAAGTTATTGGAGATGTAATTCAACAAGTTACTACATTATCAATGTTTTGTCATAGATTGCAAATTCCATTTCAAGTATTAGCATTTTCTGATTATTATTATAACTGTTATGATAATAAACCTTATTCTAATAGAAGAAAAGATAGATTTCAAAAAACTAGATTAGCTACAAATTTATTAAATAATGCAACTAAAGAATGTGCTTTATTGGAATTCTTTAGTCATAAAATGTCAAATAAAGATTTTAATGATATGGCTAAAAGACTGTTTAATACTTATAAGTTTACTAGAAAAAGTGAATACTCGTTAGGTGGAACTCCATTAAATGAAGCATTAGCTTATATGACTGATCATATAGGCAAATTTATGAATCAAAATAATGTGGAAAAGATGTCTTTTATTACATTAACTGATGGAGCAGGAAGTACTTTACGTGCTTATAATGCTCCACATTATGGTAAGAATTTCTTAGTCGATCCAATAACTAAAATAAATTATGATTTTAGATATGATGCTACTGGACAAACTAATACTTTATTAAAAATGATAAAAGATAGATATAATGTTGCTAATATTGGTTTTTATGTTGCAGGTTCTTTAGGTCGTTCAGAAATTAATTCAGCTTCATTTAATAATGGTATAGATGATATAGATATCGACGAAGTAAGAAAAGAAGTTCGCCAAAATGGTTTTGCTTCTTTCAAAACTAAAGGTCGTGATAATTTATTATTAGTTCCTGCAAAGTCTTTGAGAATTAAAGATATAGAATTGGAAGTTTCAGGTAAACAATCAACTTCTTCTATTGCAAATAAGTTCACCAAAATGATGGAAGGACGTCAAGTGAACCGTTTATTATTGAATAAATTTATCAGTTACGTTGCCTAAAGTGAAATTAAACGTTTACATTTGATGAAAACGTGTTATAATAGATCCATAAACTAATTAATTGAGATAAACTATATTATGAAAACATTAGTACCAAGTGAAATTATTGTTCAACAAGGAACCTATACTGTTAAAGTGTATCTTAATGGTGATAGATTATGTTTTACCTCATATACTCAAGCAGCAGCAAAACAAAAATGCGTAGCTTATCTTTCTCCTAGAGGATATAAGATTTAACTTTTCATATGAAAATAAACGTTTACATTTGATGAAAACGTGTTATAATAGATCCATAAACTAATTAATTGAGATAAACTATATTATGAAAACAATTCCAAACTTTATTCCTACTATGTACCAAATGTTTCCTGATGCTGAAACAACCGGTACTATCACTCGTAAACAACTCAAAGAAGTAAAAGATCAAATGAATTGTGATTGGCCAGATTGGTTAATGCAAAACAAAGTTGCTAGAGGTGTTTATAGATTACCAACTGCAGAAATGCCTATGAAAGAATTGAAAATAGTTTCCATTCCTAAAGGTGGAACTTCTCTCGTGCCAGAAAAAGATCCTAACTTTGTACCCTTCGGTAACTTCAAAGATTTAGAGTCTATCATTAAATCCGGCATTTTTTATCCCTCGTATATTTACGGACCTACGGGTAATGGTAAATCTACAATGGTTGAGCAAATATGCGCTAAGCATAAAAAACCTTTGATTCGTGTTAACTTGAACATGATGACTGACGAAGAGCAGTTGATTGGTTCTAAAACTCTTCAAGAAGGCAATGTTGAGATTGTTGAAGGACCAGTATTGGTTGCTATGCGTACAGGTACTACTTTGTTACTTGATGAGATAGATGCAGGTTCAGCAAATACTTTATTATGCTTACAACCTATTCTTGAAGGTAAACCATACTACTTCAAGTTGAAGAATGAAATGATTATTCCTGCAGAAGGATTCAATATACTTGCTACAGCCAATACTAAAGGTAAAGGTTCTGATGATGGTCGTTATATTGGTACTAATGTATTGAATGAAGCATTTCTTGAACGATTTGCGGTTACATTTGAACAAGAATATCCAAGTGCAAACATCGAATTAAAAATTGTTAAGAATCTAATGGAACAATTTAACTGTGTTGATGAACCTTTTGCTGAACTGTTAGTTAAATGGGCAGACGCAATTCGTAAAACTTATGATGATGGAGGTGTTGATGAACTAATTACAACTCGTCGAATGGTTCATATCATTCGTGCTTTTGCAATCTTTGGTAATAAAGTAAAAGCAGTTCAATTGTGTTGCAATCGTTTTGACTCTCAAACTAAGGCAGCATTTATTGATTTACTTGATAAAATGTCTGAACCAGAACTTTCTGAAATAGATCCTGCAGAAGTAATTATATCTATTGATGAATTTGATGAAATCCCTTACTAATAAAAATGAATTATTCAGTTTACTTTTATGGGATTATGTAATATAATTATTATTTTATGGAGTTATTATGAGTAAATACGAAGATGCAGTATGTGAAAAAATCCAACAAAGAGCTAAATTTGGATTAGATAAGTACGGAGTTTCATTAGAGAGAACTGACTTGAATGAATTAGATTGGTTAATCCATGCACAAGAAGAAGCCATGGATTTAGCAAATTATCTTGAAGTGATTATACAACGAAAAATTAAAACTATGGAGACATTATGAAAATCAGTAAAGACACAATTAATATCCTTAAGAACTATGCATCAATCAATAGCAACTTGTTGTTAACACCTGGAAATAGATTGAAGACTACTTCGGTAAATAAAACTGTAGCATCAAGTATAACTGTAGTTGAGCAATTCCCTATTGAATTTGGCATATATGACCTTAATTCATTTTTAGGAGCAATTTCTTTATTCACTGATCCTGAATTAGAATTTGAAGAAAAGTATGTTAATATTCAAGAGAAAAATAACAGAATTAAATTTTTTGCTGCCGATGCATCTTTATTGAAAACTCCAAGTAAAGATATAGTATTTCCTGCTGCAGATATTAATTTTGACTTATCTGAATCATTATTTGCTGCTATTCAAAAAACTGCCGGTGTTTTAAAAGCTTCTGATCTTTCTATTGTGGGCGATGGAACTAGTTTAACTTTAACAATTGGTGATAAAAAGAATGCTACTAGCAATTTATATGAATCAATTGTAGGTACTACTGATAAAACTTTTAAAGCTAATATTAAAATTGAAAACCTGAAAATGTTACAAGGTAATTATACAGTAACTATTCATTCTAGAATCGCTAGATTTGAATCTACAATTGGTGATTTAGTTTATTATTGTGCAATTGAGGCTGATAGTACGTTCTAAAATACATTTACTTTTTGATAAAGTCATGATACATTATATCATGACTATTTTACTATGGAGACATTATGACTATCGAATCTAAAGACAATCAATTTTTGTGGGTAGAAAAATACCGCCCGCAATCCATCAGTGAATGTATTCTTCCTGAATCCATTAAAACTACATTCAATAATTATATTAAGCAAGGTGAATTACCCACACTTTTATTAACTGGTTCTGCCGGTGTAGGTAAAACTACTATAGCAAAAGCCCTTTGTAATGAAGTGGGTGCAGACTATATAATGATCAATGGTTCTGATGAAGGTCGTAAAATTGATACCCTTAGAACTACTGTAAAAGAATTTGCCTCATCTGTATCACTAACTGATGCAAAGAAGGTTATCATTATTGATGAAGCAGATTATATGAATGCAGATTCAGTTCAACCTGCCTTAAGATCTTTCATTGAGGAGTTTAGCAATAACTGCCGGTTTATATTTACTTGTAATTTTAAAAATCGTATTATAGATCCATTGCATTCACGATGTGCTATTATAGATTTTAAAATAGATCCTAAAGATAAACAAGAAATGGCTGCATTGTTTTTCAAACGTGCTACCCGTATATTGAAGCAAGAAAATATAGAGTTTGATCCAAAAGTGGTTGCTGAATTAGTAACAAAACATTTTCCAGATTATAGAAGGATATTAAATGAATTGCAAAGATATTCTGTTGCGGGTAAAATTGACTCTGGAATTTTTGTCAATGTATCTGCAGACTCTTATAAAGAATTAATTAAAGATCTTAAAGAAAAAGATTTTACGTCTGTACGTAAATGGGTTGCTAGTGCAGATGCGGATGCTTCATCATTATTCAGACATTTATATGATAATGCATTAAATGTTTTAGATCCATCAAGTATTCCGCAATTAATTATTATTATCGGTGACTATCAATATAAGAGTGCCTTTGTAGCAGATCAAGAGATAAATACAATGTCAGCAATGGTTGAAATAATGTCTTCTTGTAAATTTAAATAGGTATTAATATGGAAATGGATTATCTAACTTTAATATTAGTACTATTGAATGGAGGAATAGGATATTGGTATGGAGTTCGTAGAACTATAAGTAAATTCCAAAATGGAGAGTTATATATAGAATATGATGAAGATGAATATATAGATGAAGATAATCAAATAATAGTAAATGATATATTGGCATACTTAGAAGTACATGACAATATTATTTATATGTATAAATTAAAAGATAATACATATCTTTCACATGGAACTTCTATAGAATCTTTACAAGATAAATTGTTAGATAGATTTCCAAATAAAACTTTTGCTATTGCATTAGATGATGAAGAAGGAATTTTATAATGAATCCATTTGATTTTATTACTGCCATTACACAAACTAAAGAAAATCTGTTTGTTGATCCGCAGGCATATAAAGATTATAATTCATTTATGGTGAATAGAGGATTATCCCAGCATTCAGATACTATTTTATATGCTAATGAGATGAATAAATTTTATAATTTAGATAATGATATGCAATTTAAATATTTAATAAATACAATAGCTAAGAAGAAACGATTTGGTAAATGGGCAAAGAAAGATAAAGACTCTAAATCATTTTTATTAGTTAAAGAATATTTTAAATATTCTGATGAGAAGGCAAGACAAGTATTGGATATCCTAACCAATGATCAACTTGCTATTATTGAAAAGAAATTGTATAAAGGCGGGTATTAAAATGGATATTTTTTATGACTGGGACTATAACAGTATGCTTGAGGTGACGTTACCTGACCCTGATGCATTTTTGAAAGTATGTGAAACTTTAACTAGGATTGGTATTGCTTCTAAAAAAGACAATACGCTATATCAATCTTGCCATATATTGCATAAGCAAGGCAAATATTTTATCGTCCATTTCAAAGAGTTGTTTGCATTGGATGGTAAAGAATCCAATATCACTAATAATGATATTGAGAGAAGAAATGCTATAGCTAGTTTGCTGGGTGACTGGGGATTATTAACTATAGTAACTGCTGCGCAAGCAGAAAATAAAGCGTCATTATCCCAGATTAAGATTGTCTCTTATAAAGACAAAAAGAACTGGACTTTAACATCAAAATATACTATTGGAAACAAGAGAAAATAAATATGAACGAAGAACAAAAATTGAAAATTGAAGAAAGTTTTATTGATTTAAAACTAAATGTACGTGGTGTTAATACAATTTTAGCATCATTAGCAAAACAATCTTATGAAGTTGTTGCAGAATTGATCAATGAAATTAGATCTCAAGGAACTTCTCAAGTTGGAGAAATTGAAAAAGCCATATTGGCTGAAATTCCTGAAGTTAGCAACGAAGAATAAAAGAACACTCCTTCTCCCGAGGTAGGTAGTCTTTATCACTATAGACTTTAAATAATAGTGCGTGAAGGACCAGGATGTCCGCCGATCGATACCCACGTAAGAGGTATTCCAGATTCGTAACTGGAACCCCACCATTCTATGCCGTAAGGATAGAAATATTAATTAATCTCGCAGAAATGGAGACGCAACATGAATACAACCGCACATATGGCTTTTGGCTCACATCTAAATCAATTCGTAGGTCTTGAGAGACTATTGAAAGATATGGAAATGTCAACAAGCGATTATCAATTATCAACTAAGTATCCTCCCCATAATATCATTAAATACAATGACAATGAATATGTTGTTGAATTAGCAGTAGCTGGTTTTTCTAGGGAAGAATTGGAAATTACTGTTGAGGACTGCGTTCTTATTATGACTGGTACTAAAGGCGAATTTGATAATGAAATTGAATATCTTCATAAAGGTATTAGTGCAAAATCATTTAGGAAAACAATAAAACTAGCCGAAACTGTAATTGTAAAAGATGCAGAATTCATTGATGGTATTTTATCTGTTTACCTTGAAAATATTATTCCCGAACATAGGAAGCCCAAAAAGATTCTTATTGGTGACGGAAAGCAAGATGTTGAGATGTTTTTGACTGAATAAATTATAACAACGCCTCCCACGCCTCTCTACGCCCATAATAGAAGCATCTTAGGATGACAAGGGACGTGAAGCGCACCATGGGAGGTTTTTTTTAATATAGCGAGAAATATAATGAGTGATATAAGAGTTTTTAAATCCCAAATCGGGGAAGATATGATTGGTGAAGTAGTTGATGTTACTAATATATGGTATGATATCAAAAATCCCGCAAATATTGTCCTTCAAGAAACAGAATCAGGTGTAAGAGTTGCTATCGCCCCTGTAATGCCGTTTGCAAAAGGCAATATCAAAGTATATTTTCATTCAATAGCTATTGAAGCAGATCCTGCAGAAGCACTTGTAACTGAATATAAACGAGTATTTAGTCCAATTGTAGTTCCAACTTCAAAAATAATTTTAAAGTAATTAACAATGAATACTAATAATTTAAGCAATCAAAAGTTACTTGAAGATTCTGTTAAATTTGTAAACATACGACTTCAAGGTTGGGTCGCAAGCAAAGTATATGCTGAAGGTAAAATTATATACTCAAGACTTAATAAAGATTCTGTTGCTATTATAGGTGTTACAGTATTGGAAAAAATTGAATTTGATGTTTATGAGAAACACTTAGAATTTAGTGTGATGAATGATAAATTAATTCCAATGATACCTTTAAGAGCATTATGCGACGTAATAGGGTAAAAATATCTCTCACAGATTTTAATGAAATAGTTCGGGATTCTGAAAAACCGATTTATATTCAATGTGGATTTAATAGATTTGCTATAGGTATAATTAGTGAAGAAGAAGATTGTATATTATTAGTAATAGAAGAAGACGCAAATAACCCGTGTAAAGGAGAAAATAAATGATAAAATTAGATCAACTGAAGAAGATTTGCCCGAACAATAAACAACCTGAAGCATTACTCGAGGTTCTTAATAAAGTTCTACCGTTATATGAAATTAATACCAGAAAACGAGTTGCTGCTTTCTTGGCACAATGTGGACACGAATCTGCTCAGTTTACTGCCTTGAAAGAAAACTTGAATTATTCTGCCGATGGTCTTTGTAAAGTTTGGCCAAAGAGATTTATCTCTGTTGCAATGGCTGCTCCTTATAATCGTAATCCAGAAAAGATTGCTAATAAAGTTTATGCTGATAGAATGGGTAATGGTTCAGAAGCATCAGGCGAAGGATTCAAATTCCGAGGTCGTGGATGTATTCAATTAACTGGTAAAGATAATTATTCAAAGTTTGCAAAGTCTATTGGTAAAACATTAGATGAAACAGTTGCGTATTGTGAAACATTAGAAGGTGCTATTTGTTCAGGTGCGTTCTTCTGGCAAACTAATAAACTAAATCAATATTGTGATTCTAGTGAGTTTACTACATTAACCAAAAGAATTAATGGTGGTACTATTGGTTTGAAAGACAGACAACATCATTATGATATCGCATTGAGTGCTATTGATGAAGATGTATTTTCTAAACCAGTTCCTGTTGCTATTGTAGCACCTGCTGTAGCTGCTGCTATCATTGCTCCTATTGTATTAGTAGAAGTTGCAATTCCTGATGAACAAGCAGTAGAGAAAGACGATGACTTTCTGGATTCTGTTTCTAAATTCTTCACGGATTTGTTTTAGGATATAATATGAATAAATTTTTATTATTACTATTGTTATCTAGTAATGTATTTGCCAATGGCATTGATGATAAATGCCCTAAAATAGTTATTTGGGGTGCTCCTCAGATAACTAAAGAAGGCAATAATCAATACATATGTAAATCTGATTATGCTATAAATTATGATTATAAGACTAAAGTAGCTTATTTTGTAGTTGAACATATTACTAAAGATGAAATTGCAGTTAAATCTGCTTCTAGAAAAGATGATTTTCGGGAAGATACGGAAGTTCCTGTTGAATATCGAGTAACTTTAAAAGATTATACAGGTTCCGGTTTGGATAGAGGACATATGGCTCCGGCAGCAGACTTTGTATCTAACTCTAAGTTAATGTCCGAATCTTTTTTCTTATCTAATATGATGCCTCAAGCACCAGGAAATAATCGAGGTATTTGGAAGTCAACAGAAGAACGTGTTAGAGCTTGGGCAACTAAATCAGATGTATATGCAATAACAGGTACTCACTTTGATAAAGGTTATAAAACAATGGGTAATAAGGTAGGTATTCCTACTCATGTTTATAAGATTGTTATTCAACCAGCAAATAAACGTATGATTGCTTTTTGGTATCCAAATGAAAAATTAGATCCAAAGCAAATTGCAAAATATGTGGTATCAGTTAAGGACATAGAGGCTAAAACTGGTATTGATTTTTCACCTAGAATTCCTAAAGATTTAAAACCTTTGGAAACTATTGTCGCAAATTACGAAGATTGGAATAAATGAAAAGATTAATATTGATTGTTTTATTTGCAACCTTATCTGGTTGTGCTATGCTTGATGCTTATAATATGGCTGGATTTGATGCTAATGAATATCAACTAGCAACAAAAGTTAGGTCTAAGGCAGAAATATCTAAAACAGATTGTCCTGATGTAGCATTAACTAGACGCAATGTTAGTAGTATCTTAAGTGTTGCAACTGAGTTCAAGAATTATACTGCTAGTATTCCCCATAATGAAGAAGCAACTGATATGTCTAAGAATCTTTTACTTGAAGTTCAAGGATTATCAGATAGATATAAAACTACCACACCATCCGTGCCATATTGTTTTACTAAGATGAATATCATTGAACGATCTGCTAAAACTATTCAAACTGTATTAGGAACTAAGCCACGATGAAAATTAATGAAGTCTTAAACCAGTTAAATGGTTATGATGCTAAAGAAAATGAAGAACTGGAAAATATTGCTGCAACGGTACTTGACTTAACTAAGATGTATGAAGAAAAAAGTATATCTGATTCTGAATACAAAGAACTGTTATCTGATTTACAATTGGAAAAGTCTATTACAATGGATGCATCTGATTTAAACGCTAAAGCACAATTGAAGTTCATTATTGATACCGCAATTACTATTGCAGCTACGGCTGCCAAGGCAATCTGATGAAGAAACTACTATTATTATCTATACTATTTTTTTCAACGCCTATAATTGCTACTGGGGATACATATGTAAACCCTGCAATATGTCCTGAATGTGATATTCAACTTAAATATGAAGTTAAAATATTCAATAAACATATTGGAGAAACATCATTATTAAATTCTAAAATAATTATTGATGGGTTTGCTCCAATGCCGTGTAATTTTATACAGAAATGTAAAAAACCAATATACAAACAACAACTTGCCACATCTTTGAAAGTATTAAAAAAAGATATTGCTGTGCTTGAAGCGATAATGTCGGATGACCCTTTAATACCATTGCGTAACTAATATGAAGAAACTACTTTTATCCCCTTGGCTTTCCTTAGTAACATTAGGTTTAATTATAGGGTTAAGAGTAGTTGACCCAACATTTGTAGAGAGTATTCGCCTTCGGTATTTTGATACTCTCCTTACACAAGATATTCAACAATCAGATATAAAAATAGTAAATATAGATGATGCATCCCTAAAAGAAAAAGGTCAATTCCCATTCCCTCGGAACGAATATGCTAATCTTATTAAGGATTTGTATATCCGTAATGCTGGTCTGGTGGTTTTTAATCTCTTTATGCCTGAAACTGATAGATTTGGTCAAGATGATGCCTTAACACAAGTTCTTCAGGAATATCCAGTTGTTCTACCTCAAACTGGTACTAATGAATCATTTACTGAAACTTATAAACCATTTAGACCAGGAGTTTCTGTTATAGGTACTGGTGATGTAGGAGTAAAATATGAAAACATACTTCCAAATATACAAGTCTTCAATGATAATTCTGCTGGTATTGGTGTTGTTAATACACTCCCAGAAATTGATGGCGTTACCAGACGAATCCCAATGGTGGTCAGTTCCAAAGGATTATTGTATCCGAGTATCAGTCTCGAAACCTTGCGTGTTGCATCAGGAGATCCATCATTCCAAGTTAAAGTCAACAATGGATCAATCGAAGCAGTCAGAATACCAAAGTTCGGAAGAATCAATACAGACTCCCTCGGTCGCATTTGGATTAAACCAAATACCATTAGTGAATATTCATCAAGCAAACTCCCAGAGTCCTTTGGTTCCGCAATCGTCATTGTTGGACTCACTGGAAGAGGGCTCAACAACCCCGTTGCAACTTCTGCTGGATCAGTCTTTCCACATCACGTTCAAGCAGCAATTTTAGATACACTTACAAAAGGTATAAATATCTCAAGACCCGATTGGGCAACTGGTGCAGAGTTACTTACTGTATTGGTATTAAGTATCATATCAATTTTAATAGCAAGGTGGAAATATGGAATTCTTATATTTTGCGGCATCATTATCTCTCTTTATCCTATTTCTAATTATCTATATACCAACCTATATTATCTTTTCGATATTACATTACCTGTATTTGCAATTGTCACAGTTTATGGTCACACTTATACGGTCAAATTCTTAACAGAATTAGGTCAGAAACTCCAAATCAAAAAACAATTCGGTTCTTATGTTTCACCTATTATGGTAGAGAAACTTCAGAAGAATCCAGAATTGATTAAACTTGGTGGTGAACGTAAAGAACTTTCTATTGTTATGACTGACCTTCGGGGATTTACTACTCTAGGTGAATCTTATGGTGATGATGTAGAAGGTCTGACTGCCATTATGAACGATTATATGACTGCTATATCAGAACCAGTATTAAAGAATGATGGGTGTCTTATCAAGTTTATTGGTGATGCTAGTCTTCACGTTCACGGTGCTCCTTTAGATGATATCAATCACGCAAAGAATGCTGTTAAAACTGCATTAGAAATGATTGCTTCTGTTGATGGATTCAATGAAACTTTAGTAGCTCAATGTAAACCAATTATAGGTATGGGAGCAGGCGTTAATACTGGTCAAACTCTTATAGGTAACATTGGTTCAAAGACTAGATTTGGATATGATGTATTGGGTGACTCAGTATCAACTGCTGCTAGATTGGAAGGTCAAACTAAATCGTATGGTGTATTATTAATCATTGGACCTGAAACTGCTAAACTTGTCAAAGATGATTACTTTGTTATTAAGTTGGATAACATTGCTGTAAAAGGAAAGACAGTTGGATTAGACATCTATACAGTATTACAACCAGATAGATACAATAGATTAGAGTTTGCTAACTCTAGAACACTACATAATAAGATGTTAAAGCATTATAAGAAACAAGAATGGGCATATGCCAGTACACATTGTATGGATTTGAAAGGTTCATTTGATGGTGAATTAGATTACTACTATAATATGATGAGAAAACGAATAGATGAATATATGAATGATGAGTCTTTCCCCAAGAACTGGAAGGGAACTTTTGTTGCAACAAGCAAGTAGGATATTATGAAAAAAGTGTTTGGAAGAATTGTGAGTGAGATATTATATCTACTTGGTGATTGGGTTAGTTATCCAATGGCTTATCTTGATTGGGGTTGGTTATATCCAACTTATAGCAAATTGATGGGTTGGAGTGGTGATGTTCAAGATTGGGCAGGTAACGATAAACCTTGGACTAAATTAAGAGAATAATGGAAGCTCAGTTCGATTTAGAAAGAATGAAAGAATCTATAGAATGCACATTCTATACCATGCCAGGAGGTCTGACATTTGAAGAATTCTTAGACTTTATGTATAAATTAGGAGAAGAAGATGAAGTGGAAAACCCCGACTTATAAAGATATCAGAATAGGATTTGAAGTTACTTGTTATATTTTGAATAGGTAAATGTATCACATAGTGTACATAAAGACTTATTATGCACACTATGTATCATATTTAATACATTATTCTTTAGCTTCAGCCATCTTTTCTTTAGTTCTACCAAAAGCAGTAATACCGATAATAGCACCCATAGATAGATGATATAATCCTCCGCCTTGTAATGTAACTGCTTGCCACATTTCTAAATGTTGTCCAGGATTCATATATTGAAGTACATTATATAGAATTGGACCAACCATAAAGTCAAATAGACAAATTGCCATATAACTAATAGCCATCATTGGTCGCCATTTAGAAGTCATAAAATCTTCTTTTACTGCAGGTGAGACTGGTGTAGGTTCTTTTGCTAAATCAATCATTGGTTCAATTTCCTTTTTAATTACTGGTTTTCTAGGTTTTCTCACTACTATATCTGCCATATTAATTTGCTCCTTGTTTAATAAAAATTTTATTAGTGGTTGTATCTGCACTTTGCAATTTCACCGTTGTTCCATCCTGTACCAGTGTTATATTGTAACCTCGGTCTTTGTTGAGTAATAATGTAGCGCTATGTTTTACTGATCTTTGTACCATCCAATTAGTCTGTTTATCAAATATGTACACTTGATTCTGTGAATTATATCCAGGAGCAAATGTACCTACTGCAAAAGCATCTTCTAATGCATTTGCCAAATATTCTATCAATAATGCATCAACATCTAATTCATTAAACTTTGCATACGGGTCAATGAATACTCTTACAGATAAAGCATCTTTATCTAATCCATTAAAATCTAGTGATGAACCAGATTTATTATCCTCAATTAATTTTTGTGTAATCTCTTTTGGTGGTTTTACTATCATCATATTAGTAATAGCAGATTCATTGATTAACAACACTACCGGCTTCAATGGTTTAATTTCATTTGAAGTTGTTACTGTAGCCTGAAAAGCTTGATTCAATACAACAGAACCTACCGCAGTTCTAACTTCAATTTCACCTACTGAACCATCTAAGTTAGGTAACAATATAACCATTGACTGACCAATTTCATCAACTGTCATAGTGAAAGCTGTACCTCGAACCGCTATAGTTGCTGTAGGTGTATTAATAGCCACATTCTTATTATTAGCATGCGCTATATTACCAGAGGCATATCGTACAGTACCAATAGCGCATTTCAATGCCAACTTACCGACAGACTTGTTATTAGGATCATAGACGAAATCATCTATCACCAACTTACTATTATCTGTTACTTTTACTTGTGTATCATCATCAAAAGATATACCTACTTCACCTTTACCTGTTTCAACTATATCTAATGATTCTATACTAACATCTTTCTTTGATTCTATTACTGTTTTATCACGTGTGATAGAAGCATTGCCTTTATGATTTATTACTGTACCAATACCAGCATTAATGTTGTGTGATATTAACAGTAGCGCCAGAACCAGTAAGATTAACAATGGCCGAATTTGGATTTGTTGTTCCATCTTGACTAATTCCTATGGTATTATTGCTTCCAATATTGGATATGGCGATATTATTACCAGCAATAAGATTAGTACCATTAGCACCAGTTTGAGTAGTTGTGATTGCATTACCAGACCCCGTTACTATAAAAGTATTCTCAGTGTATTTACTATTAATAGTGCTCGTTAAAGTGTTATTACTACCTGTAATGTTTGAAAGATATGAATAGTTTCCAGAATCATGTAATACTCCAATATTCAATACTGATGTGTTATTACTACCCGTGAAATTTAAACTTAAAGTACCTGAACCAGTACCCATATTACCCATATTTAAATCAGTAGAGTTGCTATTACCAGTTTGTGTAATATCAGCAGTTGCTCCGCCACCAATTAGATTACCTGTTATAGCATTATTCATACCATCTTGTATAATATCAAACAACATAGAGTTGCCTTCTATTTGAAAAGAAGGTGACCCAATAGAATCTGGGTCACCTACAGTATTATTTGCGCCGGTTTGTGTAATATTTACAGTAGAGTTATCAGCATTAGTTTGATCAATATAAACAGAATTGCCTCCACTGTCTCCTATTGATGATTGATTTATTACTGTAAGCATAACAAACAGTAATAGATTTCTTATGATGTTCATTTAATTATTCCTAAAAGTTGTTGAAAATTTCCATAATCTTTTTCTTTCGCCTTTAATGATTAATTCTTCCACTGCTAAATCTAATGCCGATTTAAGAGCATATATTCCTGCCTCAGTCTTAGTAGCACCAACTTCATTTTCAAATGATTGTGTTCCCATATCAAAAAACTTAAATACAGCAACACCAACCGTATAACTTAATATCGTCTTTTGTACATTAATAGTGAGTAAAACCTCACCAGTTTGTGTACTGATTGCTCGTAATGAAACAGTTACCATATCTTCCTGATATTGTGTATCTGGTCCAATTCCCATATAACGAAGTCCAATACCACCAGTTCTAATATTAGTATCATACGATACTATTGATCCTTCAATTATCATACCGGCATAAAGAATCGAACCTATTTGTTTATCATCTTGTGCTTCATCCCGAGCAGACCTAATCAATTGTCTTTCTTTTAATAAATTATCAAGTCCAACTCGTTCTACAACTCTAAACCAATTACCTTCACCGGCATCCTCCAATGACTTTAATAATATAGATTCACCTCCTTGTGTTACAGCAGATGATAATTTTGCTATAGTGGCAGAATCTTTCCTTTGACCTGTCTTATCTAAAAATGAATATACAGCAACAACTACCTTACCATCTTTAGGAGGAGGTAAGATTATTTCTCTTTTTTCCTTAACTGCTAATACTTCAGGTTCATTAGTAAATACATTAAACGGAGTTAATATACCACCTGAACATCCAGTTAATAATATGCACAATAATATAATACGCATTAGAATGTAAAACTACCGACAGGTATTATTACTTGTGTTACATTACCATCCGCACCTGTAATAGTCATTGATATTTGGTCAGCTGTCTTGGTATACGTTATGGTATTACCTTCAATCTGAACTGTTCCACTATTCTGTGGATTTTCACCAAATAAGTTGTTAATCAATTGGGTTGATAATTGAGCATAAACACGACTTTCAAAGTTATTCAGAAATTTCGAAAGATTAGTGTTCTTAGCTAATGCTGCAGCATCCTTGGCATCTTGTAATTTCTGTACCTCTAATGCTTGTTTTCTAGTTGTTTCAGTATTTTCTATAGTTTGAACATGTGAAGAATATCCTATACCACTAAAGGCAGGCGATTTAAATGAAAAGATTTGTTCTGCTAATACATTACTTGATAATAATAAAAATAATATTAGAATTCTCATTCGTTATCCTTTTGCTTATGTGCATTCTCCCGCATTTGTAACACAGTGTTTAGTTTTGCTGTGAGTCTAAGTAAATCATTATCAAGTAATCGTATTCTATCAATCAAAGTGATTAATTCTTTTGATGCTTCACCTAATACAGGATTAATTTCTTCAATGGTAAATGACCATACATACTTTACCATTCGTAACATATAACCTGCTGCTATGATTGGAAAACCATATTTGTTTATAAGTTCGGCAATTTGTGTTATGTCCATTAGTCTCTCCTAGCATCATTTTTGCCATCCATTCTGGATATTCTGTCTAAATCCGGCCTAAGTCCTAATACCGAAGATATAGTAACATCAATCTTAATCAATTCATGCGAGCAAGTTTTAACCCTATTCTCTAAAGCCATTACAATACTTGCTAATGTTTTAACTGAAGTAATAACATCACTTAAAACAAATTTTAATGCTGTAAATATGAATGCTCCGAGTACACAACTACCAAGTATTGGAGTTAGTGTGTCAGAAAAAAACTTAATATATTCTGGATTCATTTCTTAAGTTTTCCTACTTTCTCAACTATTTTAGTAGCATCATCAACTACCTCTTGTGCTTTTTCAACACCATCAGAAATCTTTTTCATTATAGTTGATTGTTTCTTTGGTGTAGACGTAACAGGAGTAGCACCATTATTATTCATTATTGCTGCAACTTCATGATGAACTTTTAACGGAAGTGAATCAACATCAAGTGAATTAGATACTAATTTATCTAATTCTAATATATCAACGTTCATTTGACGAACTCTACCGTCCATGGACTTAATGAGTCCTATAATTTTTTTGATTGATTTTATTACAGATCCAAGCACTAATGAAATTGCTTGCATTATGAACCATCCACATACCACTGCTAGTGCTATAGGGAATCCACATTGTTGGACAAGACTGAAAAAGTCAAAGTTAGGAATTCCGATATCCATATAATTAATCCATTAAATATATATATCCTATTTATAATTTATTTACTTTTACTTGAGGCATTTAATAATGATTGAAAACTTTATAAATGAAATTAGTGTTGTTAATACCACATCTGATGGTGAACCTATTTACTTTTACCATGGAGATGGACAGGGCGACTTTGAAAAGATGTATAGTAAAATTAAATCAATTAAATTATTAGATGATTATGAAGAGTATTTGAACACTCAACTAGAATACATAAAGGCTTCGCGTTGATTGTTTCTTTAAAAGAAATAGTCTATTTCCAAAATAAAACGTTTACATTTCCTAAAACTATGATATAATAGACTCATAAACTAAATAAATGAGAACTAAAATGAAAACAATACCTTATACCGAAATGCCTTTAAACGAATACGAAGAGTATGATCTTGATACGTTCACTGATGAACAACTTGAAGATTATTACTATGATAATCCTGATGATAACGATGAAAAGATGGCAATCTATAATAACTATGGATACGAACTATGGGCACGAACCTAATGAATGAGTTGAAAACATATAATGTGAAAGTAGTAAATAAAATGGCTGTTGGTGTTTGGCCAAGAGCAGATGTTATTAGTGAATATGATAACCTTAGTTATGACCAAGTAACTAAAATAAAAGAAATATGGTCGACTGCAAAAGATTATAATGTAGTTATAAAAGAAAGTGAGTAATAAAATGAACAAACAAGATATTATAAATCTATTAAACAATAATGATACTGCTATTTGCCGAGCTTTAGTAGTTATTAATGAAAGACAAACTGAAACTGAAAAGACCGCTTTAGGAACCATTAATGCAAATGGTCGTGGATTTACTCCTGCCGATGCTTATATGGGTACTTCAATGGCTACTTATTATGATAAGTTTAAAAAACTATCTGAAAAGCAATTAGCGTATTGGAAAAAACCAAATGCTAAAGGTACTCCCCGTATATGTAAATATGCCGGTCAACTCCTCGAAATATCCTTACAAAAAGCAAGACTTCAAGCAGAACAAGATGATAGAGAAATGAATCGTATAGTGTTTGAAGCAGAAATGAAATCTGAACAAACTGCATTTTCTAACAAATTTGCTAGAGGTTAAAAGATAAATAAAGTAAATGTTAATCAAAGAAGTAAAGAGAATGGAATCATTTAAAAAGTTTTTATCAGAAGACAGTAAATTAGGTAGACTTAGTATATTTGATATAGATGATACATTATTTCATACAACTGCGCAAATTGCATTAATGAAAGATGGTAAAGTCCTAAAAAAACTATCTAATCAAGAATTTAATACATACATATTAAAAAAAGGCGAATCTTTTGATTTTGGAGAATTCAAAGATGCTAAAAAGTTTAATAAAGAATCCAAACCTATATCAAGAATGTTTGATAGAGCAAAAGCAATCTTATCACATTCAGTTAAAAATCCACTTAGTAAAGTCATAGTTGTTACTGCAAGAGCAAACTTCGATAATAAAGAAGTTTTTCTTAATACATTCAGAAAATATAAATTCAATATTGATGATGTTCGTGTAGAACGTGCAGGTAATATAATTGATATTACCGCAGCTGCCGATAAAAAGTTTGTAATCATACACAACTATCTAAAGACAGGTCAATTTGATAGAGTAAGTCTATTTGATGATGCAATAACTAATTTGACTAAGTTTCTTGAATTAAAAAAATTATTCCCAAAGATCAAATTTGAAGCATATTTTGTTAGTCATGAAGGATCAATAAAATTAATGAAATAAGGAAATAAAATGAAAACCTTTAAAGAATTTACCGAAGATTGCAATTGCTGGAAAGGATATAAAAGAGTTCCTGGAACTAAACCATGCGCACCTAAAAGCTGTGTGAAAGAAGAAGAACTTACTGAATATGCTATTGATGCTAAAGGCCATAAGAGTTCAGAAGGTGGATTGACTCAGAAAGGTGTAGATGATTACAATAGAAAAACTGGTGGTCATTTACAGATGGCTGTAACAACTCCTCCTTCTAAGTTAAAACCTGGAAGTAAAGATGCTAATCGTAGAAAATCTTTTTGCGCTAGAATGTCTGGTGTTGAAGGTCCTATGAAAGATGAAAAAGGTAGACCTACAAGAAAAGCTTTAGCATTAAGAAAATGGAACTGCTAAAATAGTTTCTTTTTAGTAAACAGTCTATTTCCTTTTTAGTTAAAAATAATCGTTTACATTTCCAAAAATCATGATATAATAGACTCATAAATTAATTAAATGAGTAACTATATTATGAATAAAGAAATATTAAAACCAGTAACAGATTTACTACTAAGCATACCAGTTATGTTTCAGTTAATCATCCCAACAGTTATCCTTGCATTGGATAACATTTAAATTATTGAGGAATTATATATTATGAGCAACAAAATCGTAGAAAAATACAAAGCAATGCCAATCGAAGACCTTTTCGGAGAATTCTCTGATTGGTTCAAAGATGTTAATGGTGTTCGCCCTCGTCATATTGCTCCAACTGATAGAGATTCTATCATTGCTTGGATTATTAATGAAGTCGTTTTTGACGACCCTTCTTACTACAAAGAGGTTTAATTATGTTTAAATATGGTGTTTATAGTTTTAATGGTGCAAACGGCGAAGAAGGTACTACTATGGTAAAATCTTTCGATAAGAAAGAAGATGCTAAGAAATGTGCACAAGGTTATAACGCAGTTTTGACTAGAGATGAAAAAAGATTTTTTGAAATGAAGTATAAAGTTAGAATCTTCAGAGTTGGTGAAACAATTGATATTAATTTAATATAAACGTTTACATTCTCTGAATTTATGATATAATAGACTCATAAACTAATTAATTGAGATATTATATAATGATACTACAAATACTGAATGAACTTCAAGCAAACAATTCTAGAAACTTCAAAATCGAATTGCTAACAAAATACAAAGATAACGAACTTCTAAAAGAAGTTTGTCGGTTAGCCAATGATCCGTTTACCCAGTTTTATCAAAGAAAAATTCCTGAATATGATCAAACATATAAAACAACATTTGGTATAGAATGGGCATTAGAAGAATTAAAAATATTTTCAAATAGAACCTTAACTGGTAATAAAGCAATAGAACATTTAACTTATGTTTTATCAAGCATCCTTCCTGATGATGCTAAAGTCATAGAACGAATCATACAGAAAGACCTTAAGTGTGGTGTTAATACTTCAACAATCAATAAGGTTTGGAAGAACCTAATACCAGAATTCCCTTGTATGTTATGTTCGCCTTTTGAACAGAAGTTGGTTGATAAGATTACATTCCCAGCTATAGTTCAAAAGAAAGAAGATGGCATGAGATTCAATGCTATTGTTAAATTTGATAGGGATTTAAAAGGTACAGTTGAATTCCGTTCTAGGAATGGTAAAGAGATTTCATTATTAGGTAGTCTGGAAGAAGAATTCATCGAATTAGCATATGGCAAAGATCTTGTGTTTGATGGTGAACTTCTGGTGTATGATACAGTTGAAACAGATTCAAAAGGTAAGATATGTGATCGCCAAACTGGTAATGGTATCCTAAACAAAGCAGTAAAGGGAACTATATCAAAAGAAGAAGCAGATAGAGTTGTTGCTACTCTTTGGGATCAAATACCTTATGGAGATTTCATTGCAGGTAAATGTGACCAGCCTTATAGATATAGATTAAAAAGATTACTATATCTTATTGATAGATGTGATGTATATAGGAAAATTGAATTGGTTGAAACTTTTGATGTTCATTCATTAGAACAAACTCAAACAATATTTCAAAACTATCTTGATGATGGTGATGAAGGTATCATCCTTAAAGATCCAAATTCATTATGGGAAAACAAAAGATCTAAAGGACAAATAAAGTTCAAAGCTGAATTAGATTGCGATCTGAAAGTAATGAGTGTTATATCTGGAACAGGTAAATATGCTGATGCTATAGGTTCATTATATTGTGAATCTTCTGATGGTAAAGTAAAGGTATATGTTGGTTCAGGATTTACAGATGAACAAAGAAACGCACCACCGAGTGAATACTTTGACAAAATTATTGCTGTGAAGTATAATGCTAGAATTAAAAATGTTCAAGGTGAAGAATCTTTATTTCTCCCTATCTTTCTTGAAGTAAGAAACGATAAAGAAGTTGCTGATAATTCAACTAAAATTAAATAAATAATGTTTAATAATTAATAACTTATAATAATGCGACATAAATTTTACTATAAAAATGGATTATGGTATTGCGAATTTGGTTCATTCCATTGCCTAGGAAGTGGATCAACACCAAAGGAAGCATTTGAACTATTCCAAAGTATGGTATGTAGATTATACGTTCCTACACAAAGTTAAATATTATTTTTATAATGGTTTACATTTTATGGATTCTATGATATTATAGATCTATATTAATTGGAGGTGAAATGTATTGTTTTGATTTAGAAAGTTTAGGAGTTGAATCAAACTCCGTTGTATTATCTGTTGCAATAGTTTATTTTGATCCAGATGAAGATCTTAATTATGATAAACTATTGAACAGAACTTTGTTCCTAAAACTTGATGCTAAAGATCAAGTCAAACGCCTTAATAGAGTCATTGATAAAGGTACTCTAGAATGGTGGTCTAAGCAACACAAATATCTACAAGATATTAGTCTGCACCCAAAGCCCGATGATCTAAAAGCTGAAGAGGCTATTCAAAAAGTAAAAGACTATATTAATATGTTCCCAAATCCAGAGAATCAAACCATTTGGGTTAGAGGTTCAATGGACCAGCCGATGATCGATAGTTTATCTAAAGCAGTATCCACCGAACCAATTATGAGATATAATAACTATAGAGATCTTAGAACTGCTATTGATATTATGTATGGTTCATCTAATGGATATTGTGAAGTTGCAGATTTTAATAAAGATCTAGTAATCAAACACCATCCAGTCCATGATATCTGCTATGATGTAATGATGTTGAATAAGGGAAAACATGTCTAAATTCTATACAAGTGTACTACAAGTATCTAATAACATCTTACTTCGAGGTTATGAAGATGGCAAACGAATCCATACCAAGGTTGACTTCAAACCTACCTTATTTGTCTCATCCAAGACTCCAACCAAATGGAAGACTCTTACTAATGAATATGTAGGTGAACTACATCCTGGTAGTATAACTGACACTAAAGAGTTTATCAAAAGCTATGGTGAGGTTGAGAATTTCAAAATATACGGAATGCAAGACTTCACTAAACAGTTTATATCTGAATATTATCCAGGTGAAATCGAATATGACCAATCAGTAATGAATATCACAACTATTGATATTGAAACTACCACTGAGCATGGCTTAAGCATTGATGAAGTTATTAAAGATCCAGTAGAAGAGATTACCCTTATATCAGTAAAAAATAGAAACTCAACTGATATTGTAACCTTTGGTACAAAGCCGTATGATAAGGTAAATGCTGATGGTCCATATATTAAATGCCAAAGTGAGGCTCATTTACTTCGTGAGTTCATGACTCATTGGACTTTGAATTATCCTGATATTGTAACAGGTTGGAACACCAATGGATATGACTTTCCATATCTAATCCGTAGAATGGCCAGAATTATAGATGATCAAATCATTAATAAATTATCACCTTGGGGTCGTGTTCGTGAACGATTGTATAAAGACCAGAATGGTAATGATAAGATCGGTTATAATATTGAAGGCATTGCAATGCTTGATTATAAAGAACTATTTGCTAAGTTTGGTAAAATCCCTGTAGATGATATGAAACTTGATACAGTTGCCAATACAGTTCTTGGTGAAAAGAAACTTGAAAATCCATATAATTCCTTTAAAGACTTTTATACAAAAGATTGGTCATTATTTGTAGACTATAATAGGCACGACGTTAGACTTGTAGATAAATTGGATGAGAAGCTTAAACTTATTCAGATTGCTGTATCACTTGCATATTATTCAAAGATTAATCTTGACGAAGTATATGGTCCAGTAAATATGTGGGACTCAATCATCTATAATCGATTGAAGAATAAAAATATAGTTATACCACCAAAGAAGAATTCTATTAAAACAGGTAAGTATGAAGGTGCATATGTTCAGATACCGGTAGTTGGCAAACATAAGTACATTGCATCATTCGATTTAGCATCTCTATATCCGCATTTGATTATGCAATACAATATTAGTCCTGAGACTCTTACTGATACTAGAATACCTTGTACTGTCGATGAGCTATTATCAAAGTCATTTGATAATTCCCATATTAAAGAGCAGAATTTATCTCTAACTGCAAATGGTTGGTGCTATCGTAAAGATGTTCGTGGCTTCTTACCTGAAATTATGGAAGAAGTATATGCCGACCGTAGTAATTATAAAAATGAAATGCTTAAGTATGAGCAGTTAATTGAATCTGATAAGTACAATAAAGAATATCAGAATGCTCAAAGTTCTTCCAATGCTATGCAATTAGCAGTAAAAGAAGCATTAAACAGTGTGTATGGCGCAATAGGTAATTCATGGTTCAGGTATTATGACTTAAGAATGGCAGAAAGTATTACTCTATCAGGTCAGTTATCTAATCGATGGAATGCTAATATGTTGGATGAGTATTTTAACAAAGCAAATAAAACAGAAGATATCCAATATGTTATTGCTGGTGATACCGATTCTAATTATCTAACCTTAGAAGCAGTTGTAGAATCTGTATGTCCTGATAAATCTATCAATGAAAAGATAGCTTTCATGGATACATTCTGTGCTAAAATAATTGAACCTTTGATTGACCGTTCATATATAAAAATGGCAGACTATATGAATGCCTATGAACAGAAAATGAAAATGAAACGTGAAGTATTGGCTGACGTTGGAGTATTTGTAGCCAAGAAAAGATACTTTCTTCGAGTACATAATTCTGAAGGTGTTCAATATGCTGAACCTAAACTAAAAGTAACTGGCCTAGAGTTGGTTAAGTCTTCTACACCTCAGGTATGTAGGAAAAAACTAAAAGACTCATTGAATATTATATTAGATGGTGATCAAGATCAAATCAATAAGTATGTGAATGACTTTAAAATTGAGTTCGAATCTCTTGCTTCATCAAGTATTGGTCGACCTTCAGGTATTAATGGTCTTAAGAAGTTTAGTGATAAGACTAATGTATTTGCTAAAGGTACTCCCATGCATGTACGCGGAGCTCTTTGGTATAATCATTTAATAGACAAATATAAACTATCAAAGACACATGAAAAAATACTTGACAGTGATAAAGTAAAGGTAGTGTTCTTGAGAACTCCTAACCCTATTAATCAAAATGTAATATCCATCAAAGATAAAATACCGGAAGAATTTGGATTAGAAAAATATATCGATTATGATACACAATTTGAAAAAGTATTTATAAACCCTCTTCAAATTATGCTTGAACCAATCGGTTGGAAATTAAATAACTCGGCAAACCTGGATGAATTTTTTGGATAATATTAGAATAATTAAAACTGGAATTAATGTCTCAAAGATATTAAAACAATTAGAAAAGTATCCTAATGATTGGGGTGCTCAAAAAACAATGGAAGGAGCGTTGTCTATGCTTGACAGAGGTTTTCCTGAAGTTAGTGCAGGAGTTCTTCAATTAGTAATGGGCGGGGTTGAGAACATAGATCAATATGTTGGTGATACAGATATCTGTGTAGAAACTCCTGCATATAAAAGGCATACTGAAATAGTAGGTTTTCTGAAACGTAATTTCAAAAATTCCAGTAGATGTGGTTTTTTATCTTTACCTATTGGTGGAATAGTCGGTAGGCATATTGATATTGGAGATTATTATCTTACAAGAGATAGGTATCATTTATCAATTCAAGGAACTTATCGATATTCAGTAGGAGATGAATCTGTTATTGTAGAACCTGGAACATTACTTTGGTTTAATAATAAGTTAGAACATGGAACAGAAAACTTAGGCGATTGTATAAGAATTACCTTTGTATTCGATGTACCACATTCTAAAAATAATCCATAATAATAGTTTACAATATTAATAATTTATATTATAATAGTTGAATAAATTAACAAATGAGGTAATTAATGAGTGCATTATTAGAACGAATTAAAAAGAATAGTACGATTAAAGATTCTTCAATATTATCATCTTCAAAGTTCTTTACTAAGAAAGATATGGTAACAACTCCAATCCCTGCTCTTAATATCGCATTATCCGGTAGAATTGATGGTGGATTAACTCCAGGTCTTACTTTATTTTGTGGACCAAGTAAGCATTTTAAATCATTATTCTCTTTGATACTTGCTAAGTCTTATATGGATAAGTATCCAGAATCTGTATTGATATTCTATGATTGTGAGTTTGGTACGCCCGAATCTTATTTCGATTCTCTTGCCATTGATAAAGAACGGGTAATACATACACCCATTATGAATATGGAAGAGTTTAAATTTGATGTAATACATCAATTACAAGAAATTAAACGTGGTGATAAAGTTATCTTTATTATAGATTCACTTGGTAATATGTCGTCAAAGAAAGAAATGGACGATGCTATTGATGGTAAATCTGTTACAGATATGTCAAGAGCAAAGCAAATGAAGTCTATCTTTAGGATGATAACTCCATATCTAGTTAAGTATGATATCCCAATGGTTGCAGTAAATCATATCTATATGACACAAGAAATGTATAGTAAACCAGTAGTATCTGGTGGAACAGGTATATACCTTTCAGCCGATAACATCTTTATACTTGGTCGTCAACAAGAGAAAGATGGAACTGAGTTAGCAGGTTATAACTTTATCATTAATGTAGAGAAGTCTAGACAGTCCCGTGAAAAGTCCAAGATACCAGTTACAGTTAAATTTGAAGGTGGTATTAGTAAATGGTCAGGTTTATTGGAAATGTCTTTAGAATCAGGTCATGTAATTAAACCAAGTAATGGTTGGTATTCAAAAGTTAACACTGAAACAGGCGAAGTAGAAGATAAAAAGTACAGAATAAAAGATACTGATACTAAAGACTTTTGGTTACCTATTATATCAAGTACCAGTTTCCAAGAATGGATTAAAAAGAATTATCAAGTTTCAAATGGTGCTATTATATCAGATGAATCTATTGAAGAAGAATTGGCATTAATTGAAGATGATTTAGGAGAAGATAGTGAGTGATGATTTTAAGTTTTTAGTTGGACATAAAATAGTAGAAAACCATAGTGAAAAAGGTCTTTCTGCAATTAAGTTGACAGATGCTCCTTATGAAGGTATAATTTTTAGTTATGGTAAAGTTGAATTTCCTGAAGATGCTTTAGAAGGAGAAAATTGTCCAATAAAATTTGATTATGAGGTTTACAATAATGCTGGAATAGAATATAATGTAGATGAGTTCGAAAAATATATTGGTGATTTTCTTATAGAGTTAATCGTGTACCAATTATCTAAAAATGGCATTGTATATACAGGCGGAATTGATGACGATAACACAGACTATATTGAGCAACTTGATCCACAATGAAACATATTCAAGAAAAGTAATTCCATTTATTAAACTTGAATATTTTACTGATCATTATGAAAAAGTAATTTCACAAGAAATTATTAACTTTTTTGATCAATATAATTCAACAATAACTCTTGATATATTAGCAATTCAGATCAGTAACAGGTCTGAATTGCGTGAAAACCAACTACAGGATATTGAAAAATATATCAATGAGTTAACTTTTAAAACTGATAATGAACAATGGCTTTATGATAATACTGAAAAATTCTGTAAGAATCGAGCAGTCATTAATGCAATCATTGATGCTTATGATATTGTAGAAGGTAAAAATAAGGATAAAACTGAAGATGCTATACCAAGTCTTTTATCAGATGCTTTGGCAGTAAGTTTTGATTCTTCTGTAGGTCATGATTATCTCGAAGATTATCAAGAACGATATGATTTCTATCATAGAGTAGAAGAAAAGATTCCATTTGATCTTGACATCTTCAATAAGATTACAAAGGGTGGATTATCTAAAAAGACTTTGAATATCATACTTGCAGGTACTGCAGTAGGGAAAAGTTTGTTTATGTGTCATGTTGCTGCTTCCAGTCTTCTACAAAATAAGAATGTTTTGTATATTACCATGGAAATGGCTGAAGAACGTATTGCAGAACGTATAGATGCTAATCTTCTTAATATGAATATGAATGAGATGGCTACAATAGATTTGCCTACATATAATAATCGTATTAATAAATTGATTAAGAAGACTTCCGGTAAACTTATAGTTAAACAATATCCAACTTCAACTGCCCATTCAGGTCATTTTAAGGCTTTATTAGAAGAATTGAAGATCAAACGTAACTTCAAACCTGATATGATAATTATCGATTATTTAAATATCTGTTGCTCTTCACGTATTAAAAATGGTTCAGGTGTTAATTCATACACTTATGTTAAATCGATAGCTGAAGAACTTAGAGGTCTTGCAGTTGAATATGATGTACCATTATTAAGTGCAACCCAAACAACACGAGGTGGTTTTGGTAATACAGACGTAGAATTAACCGATACTTCAGAATCTTTTGGTTTGCCTGCTACAGCAGATATGATGTTTGCTTTAATTGCTACAGAAGAACTTGAAAACTTAAACCAAATCATGGTTAAGCAACTTAAGAATCGGTATGCAGATCCTGGTTATTATAAACGATTTGTTATAGGAGTTGATAGATCTAGAATGAAACTATATGATGTTGAAGAATCTGCTCAAAAGGATATTTCTGAGAGTGGCCAACCGGCAACTCAGTTCTTGACAGAGAGAAATAAAAAGTCACAAATTGAAACAAAAGGTTTTACTTTCTAGGAAAATGTGATATAATAGATTTTTAATTGGAGATAATATGAGTACTAATTGGGTTCAAGATATTGTAGAAATGCATGAAAAGTTTGGTGTTAATGGGGTTGTATCTAAATTTGACGGTGAAAAGCTTAAGAAATTCTTAGAGTTTCGTATTGGTTGTCTACAAGAAGAATTAGATGAATTAAAAGAAGCTAAAACTGCAGATGATGCTGTAGATGCTTTAGTAGATTTAATTGTATTTGCAATTGGTACATTAGATACTTATGGAGTAGATCCATACAAAGCTTGGGATAGAGTTCTAGTAGCTAATTTAGTAAAGGAAGTAGGTATTAAAGAAGGTCGACCTAATCAATGGGGACTTCCGGATTTAATGAAACCAACTGGTTGGATCGCGCCTACGCACGTTGACAATGTTGGATTGTTTGCACAGGTTTTTGATTAATAATGTATTCACTAACAGTTTTCAAGAGTATCTTTGATAATAAAACTGATATTCGTGTTGACTTTAATACATTTGAAGAATTTGAGAGATCTTTGTATCATCTCTCAACTTTGAATGGGTACAAAGCGAAAAAGGGTGAATTCTGTAAAAAGACCTCACCTCTTATTTCACCGGCGACCTATACTCCTGGTACTACAAGAGCTAATGCTAATGTAGTAAATTGGGGTAAGTGGGCTGCTATCGATGTAGATACACATGAATTTGAAGGAAACTTAGAAGATGAACTTTATCGACGGTTTGGTGATTGGGATTACATTTGTTATAGTACTGCAAGCAGCACTATTGCATGGCCAAAGTTTAGACTCGTGTTCCCACTTACTCGACTTGTTGAGTCGAGTGAAATCAAACACTTCTGGTTCGCTCTCAACTCTGAATTTGGATGCATGGGAGATCTCCAAACTAAAGACCTCAGTAGAATGTATTACGTCCCTGCGCTATACCCTGGTGCTAATAACTTTATCTTTAGCAATCGTGGTGCCTATATTGATCCTACGGAGTTAATGTGTAAATATGAATTCACTGCACTAGTTAATAGTAATTCATTTATTGATAGATTACCGGATGAACTTCGTGATGAAGTTATTAGTCATCGAAAAGCTAAGTTAGAAGAAACTAAAAGAGATTATAATTGGAATTCATATAAAGATTGTCCATTTGTAAACCAAAAATTAGTCACTGAGTACAAATCTATATCAGGTATGGATGGTTCTGGTAGATATTCTATGATTTATAAACTCATGACATCAATTGCTTGCTTTGCAGTTAAGAAGCAGTATCCTATAACTGAATATGAAATTGTTCAGTTAATTCTACAGTTAGATAGAGAAACATCTAACATTTATGCTAAACGTCCTTTGAATACTGAAGCAAGTAGAGCTATTGAATTTGCTTATAAAAATATGTAAAAAAAACGTTTACATTATCCGGATTTATTATATAATAGTCTCAACAAATCAACTTATTGAGGAATATTATATTATGATAGTAGATAAATCAGCAAAAGAATTTTGTGATGCAAATTTTAATAAAATGAAATTTGGTAGAACCTTTCATAGAAATGAAACTAAAAATGGCCGATATTTAGGAATTGATAATAATCTAAAAGGAATCTATTTTATGTACATGCATGGTGCTGATCCTATAACTAGTACTCCACTATATATTGGACAAACTTTTAAGTGTATTAAAGGTAGAATACTTAATCATAGAAGATCTTTACTTGATCCTACATGGAAGGTTGAATTAACTGGATCTAAATTTGTTAATGCAGGTCTTGACTTAGATCAAAAAATAGATGTGTACTATATTCTTGCAGAAGATATAGGTATCACGTGTAAAATAAGAGCACTTAGTGCTGAAACATCATTTATCATTATTCTTAACCCTTTAGCATATGGAAAACAATTATGACATACACAAGACCATCAGCAAATATTTTATTGGAAGCAGCAGAAATTCAGGAGAAAAAAGGCCAGGATTATAATAACACAATTTCTAGAGTCCAACAGGCAGACTATTACGTCCATGGTGTATGGTCTATTATGGATACGATTCACGGCAAGTATCTAAGAATGGTATCAGTACTTGAAACTATGGAAGCAGGAGGCAAGGTTAATTATGAATCAGTT
This sequence comes from uncultured Luteolibacter sp., assembly GCA_964458895.1. Classification (GTDB taxonomy): domain Bacteria; phylum Verrucomicrobiota; class Verrucomicrobiia; order Verrucomicrobiales; family Akkermansiaceae; genus Luteolibacter. The sequence continues at coordinate 103,040 of CAYWLC010000001.1, forward strand.
GAAGATTCTGCATTAGATCTTATTAACTATACATCATTTCTTGCTGCATATATGCGAGGTGAAGTACCAGGTCAAAGACCAGATCGCGATATCTTTAATAAACCCAATGATTCAACTTCGCCATTAATTCCCACTGCATTTAGAGTTGAACCGGTAATTACTGTTGATCTAGGAGAACCTGAAGAAATTCCAGTAAAAAGAGGTTCTAAAAATGCTTAATGTTAATGATATAAGAAAAGAGTTTTTACGTAAATTAATGTTTGCAGATTTTGTAATTGATAAAACTGGTTGCAAAATGCTTGAAATTATCGGTGCATCTTTTATTGCGGATGAACCTGTAATTTTTGGAACACTAAATACTAATTATGCTAAACGTGAAGTTGAATGGTATGAGTCTCAATCATTAAATGTAAATGATATTCCAGGTGAAACTCCCGCAATATGGACATCTATTGCTACTCCAGATGGATATATCAATAGTAATTATGGTTACTTGATCTTCTCAGAAGAGAATGGTAACCAATATAAAAATGTATTAAATGAATT
>CAYWLC010000002.1:0-33822 GCA_964458895.1 uncultured Luteolibacter sp.
CCCGACGGCCCCTACGTGGTCGTCAACATGCGCATCATGTGCCACATGGGCTCACATGTCCTCAAGCGCCTTGAAGACGAGGCCTCCGGCGCCGTAAACCACAAGCGTGACGGCTTCGGCACCTTCATCCCCTGCCTCCACTCGGTGGGTTCGCCTCTAACAACCGGCCAGGCGGACAGCCCATGGCCCTGCAATGACGACAAATACATCGTGCATTTTCCGGACACCCGCGAGATCATGTCCTTCGGTTCGGGATACGGCGGCAATGCCCTGTTAGGAAAAAAATGCCTGGCGTTGCGCATCGCGTCCAACATCGCCCGCGATAACAACTGGATGGCCGAGCACATGCTCATCGTCGGCGTGCACGCGCCGGACGGCACCACCAACTATCTCGCGGCCGCCTTCCCCTCCGCCTGCGGCAAGACCAACCTCGCCATGCTCATCCCACCGCAGTCCTATCTGGACGCCTGTTTGAAAACCTCCATCGTCGGCGACGACATCGCATGGCTCTGGCCGCACGAGGATGGCAAACTCCACGCCATCAATCCCGAAACCGGATACTTCGGCGTGGCCCCGGGCACCGCTTATGACACCAACCCGCTGGCCATGGAATCCATCAAGGCCAATGCCATCTTCACCAACGTCGGTCTAACCGACGATGGCGACGTCTGGTGGGAGGGCATGAGCAAGACCCCGCCGGCCCACCTCATCGACTGGACCGGTCAGGACTGGACGCCGGACTGCGGACGCAGCGCCGCGCATGCCAACGCCCGCTTCACCGCGCCGGCCGTGCAGTGCCCGACCATCGACCCCAACTGGCAGAACCCGGACGGCGTGCCCATCGACGCCATCGTTTTCGGCGGCCGCCGGGCCACCACCATGCCGCTCATTTTCCAAGCGCTCGATTGGAACCACGGGGTGTACATCGGTGCCACCATGGGTTCTGAAATGACTGCCGCCGCGGCCGGCACGCTGGGCAAGGTCCGCCGCGATCCGATGGCCATGCTGCCGTTCTGCGGTTACAACGTGGGCGACTACTTCGCGCATTGGCTCGACATGGCCAAGTCCATCAAACACCTGCCGCAGATCTTCCACGTCAACTGGTTCCGCAAGACCGCCGAGGGCAAGTTCCTCTGGCCCGGATACGGCGAAAACATGCGCGTCCTCGAGTGGATCGTCAAACGCTGCAACGGCCAGGCCACCGCATCCGAAACCCTGATCGGCCTGAGCCCGTCATACGACGAGTTCAACTCGGCCGGCATCACCGGCTTCACCCAGGATTCCTTCTCGCAAGTCATGGCTTTGGACAAGGCCGAGTGGCAGGCGGAAATCGACGGTCAAGGGGAGTTCTTCGCCTCACTCGGCGAACAACTGCCCAAGGCGCTCGCCGATCAACGCGACCTGCTTGCCTCCCGCTTGTCCAGTTAGAAACCCAAAACCAAACCCAACCCGAAGCGGGTCGCGCCTCACATCAGGCGCGACCCGTTTCTTATTTTTTCAGGATTGCCGTGCGGGGGTGGCGGGGCATATCCTCCACGAATCCCCGCCCGGTCATGAATTCCGAAACCTCCCCCGCTCCACCGAATCACGCGCGCATCCAGCAACTTGTCTCCGGCATTGCCAACCAGTTTGCGGTGCAGGGGGAGTTCGTCATGGGTGAGGAAATCCTCAGCGGACACATCAACTCCACTTACCGTGCCGTTTACCGCCTCCCGGATGGCGGCGAGCAACGCTACATCATCCAATCGATCAACCGCAACGTCTTCAAGGACCCCTGCGCGGTGATGACCAATGTCGAGCGGGTGACGCGCCACATCAACTCACGGGTGCTGCGCCTCAAGAAAGACCTCGGAGGTCAGACGCTCAATCTGTTTCCCGCCCGCACCGGTGGCGCGTGGGTGGAGGACGCCCAGGGCGCGGTCTGGCGCTGCTACAACCACATCGAGGGCTGCGTCACCTATGACGTGGTGGAAAACACCCGCCAGGCCTATCAGGCGGCGCGCGCCTTCGGGTCCTTCCAAGACCTCGTGAGCGATCTGGACGCCTCCAAAATCCACGAAACCATCCCGGACTTCCATCACACCCGCAAACGTTTCGCCCGGCTGATGGAGGTGGCAGCCGCCGATCCCCTGGGTCGGCTGGATTCAGTGCGCCCGGAGTTCGAGTTCATCCGCAAACGCGAGGCGCTCACAGGAGTTCTGTTAGACCTGCGGGCGAAGGGGAAAATCCCGCTGCGGGTGACCCACAACGACACCAAAATCAACAACGTGATGATCGACGCGGAATCGGACGAGGCGGTTTGCGTGATTGATCTGGACACGGTCATGCCGGGACTCGCCCTCTATGACTTCGGTGACCTCGTGCGCTCCGCCACCAGCCCGGCCGCGGAAGATGAGCGGGATCTATCCAAAGTCCAAATGCAGATGCCAATGTTCGAGGCCCTGGTCGAGGGTTATCTGGACGCCGCCGGGGCCTTCATCAACGACATCGAGGTGGAATACCTCGTGCATGCCGGCAAGTTGATGACCCTCGAGGTGGGCATGCGTTTTCTAACAGACCACTTGGAGGGCGACGTCTATTTCAAGACCCACCGGCCCGATCACAATCTGGACCGCTGCCGCACCCAGCTCAAGCTGGTGGAGCGCATGGAGGAACGCGAGCAGGACATGAACTCATTCATACACAAAGTGCGGCGCGGCAAGCGCTGAGCCGCCTGGAATCCGCTGACCACGAAGACTTCCTCAGCAGAAACCGCTGCTAGAAAGCTCGCACCTTGGCAAGAGCGGACATTGGTTCGGATTCGACCGGTTCTGTCAGCATTCTCACAGACAACTCCACGATGACTTTCTTCATCGTGGAAGAACAAAGCTGGGCCACACAAATGGTTGATGCGGCCGCATCAACCATTTGCAGACGACTTCTCAGCGAGTTTGCCAGCGCGGCGGAGGGACTTGATTCGTTCTTTCCAAGCCATTTCGCCGGGATAGTCGTCGGGCCAGAGTTCTCTTGGCAACAACGGATCGAACGCCATGCAGTCAGACCAGAGCTGTTTCTCAATTCGCCCCCACTCTAGCAGATTTTCACGAACACCGTCCCCGACCGCATTCGGCATCGATTGGAGATGGGAGAGATAGATTTCATAGTCACTCCGAATTTTCGTGAAGTTCCAGGCCGTGGAAACCACTTCGGCATTGCTCTCGCCACAACAGGTTCCGCCTTCGAAAAACGTGATCATTCCACAAGACGACGCGGTTTTCTTCAATTGCTCGCCCACCTTATTCACCGGATCCGGGCTGATCCAAACGCTGCCCTGCAAGCCTCCGAAACGGGCGGCGCGCAGTTCGCGACGCAGTTCGTTTCTCAACCCCCTCTTCTTCTCCGGCAAATCGAAGACCACCATCCGCCACTTCCCATCCCAGCCACGGTCCCACCGCTCCTCCGGTTGTGTCCCACCCAATGCCCGCAACATTCCCTTGCGCGTCAGCCGATAGACCCGCTCGATTCCATCACCGCCCTCGTTCGCCTCCAGCCAACCCTGCGCCTCCAGCGCCTGCACCTGACGCTGGAACCCATTGCGATAGGACCATTCCTCGAAGGAACTGTTCAAGCTCCGCCACGTTGGACGCATCATCATGTCCGCCATCCACATGCAGTGATAGAGAATCAATTCGGTTTTCGCTTTCATGTCGGTCTGACTTCCAGCGCAATCGTACAGATTATCCGTGCGGCCGCATCAATAATCTGTTGTCAAATTGACACTCGGCGGATTTGCGAAGATTCATGGTGTCTCGATTTGACCAGGAAAAACCGGCTCTTCCCCACCTGGATCATGGTTTTTCATCCGCCAATCGTCACGGTCTTCCACAAATCATTGATGCGGCCGCATCAATGATTTGTGTGGGATCGATTGCACCCTCGTCATGGCTACCCCATGGAGCCGCTCCACGACAGCCGGTTGACAGCCGGTCCGCAGATTGATAGATATGGAGTCATTCTTATGAAAAGCCATTGGTTGCTTGTGGCTTGGGTAATGGTGGGATTGGGATTCGCGTCTATCGCAAACAGCCAGGAGTCCGGCAAACCAGCGGTTGCAGAAGCCGAAGGGCACCAGGATGGGACCAATGAGGTCACTCCCTTTGATCCCGACTACGTCTCGCCGAAGCAGGTTCAGGTCCGGGCTCGAGGACACCAACAGCAATCCCTTCAAGATGGCCAAGCCGGATTTCTACCCGCTCCGACATATATCAGGGGACAGTCCCTTTCTGCTTACATTATTCAGCATAAGCGGGAAACATGGATTAGCAAGAGGGGGATCGAATGAAACATCGTCAACCGTCTGATTCATCCCGGGATTTTCCTTATGCCTGCAAGGAACGCCCTAGTGGCGGATGATTGATTCATGTGGATGCTTATCCGCATGAGAATTACTAACAACAAACCCAAGGCGTTTCTCTCCAACACCACAAGCAATCGCTTCCCACGAAGCATGAGAAAGGCAACAGCCGTCGCATGCATCATGAGCATCGCGTGGATTCATCATCCCAATGAAGCCCGCGGCGAAACCCTTACGGGCCCCTATCAGGTGAATCTGGCTTGGGACGCCCACACCGACCCCGCAGTCACCGGCTACCGCATCCATTACGGTACAGCCAGTGGAGTGTATACCGGCAGCATGGCGATTGGAAAAACGACCGCCGCCAGCATCCCCGGGCTGGCGGATGGAGTGAATTATTTCTTCGCCCTCACCGCCGTCAATTCCAGCGGGCTCGAAAGTGATTTTTCAGCGGAAGTCAGCTTCCTGCCGGGAAACAAACCCCATGCCGTCGGCATCCGCGCGGCGGAAAACGGCGGGACGTTTCTGACCATCAGCGGCATGGTAGGCCAGAACTACGACATCGAGGCATCGCAGGATCTCCAAACCTGGACCATCATCCACACCGTCACGCTGGGAGACGGCGGCTCACTGGAGTTTTCCGATCCGGAAGCGCCACTCTTTTCGAGGCGCTTCTATCGCACACGCGCCACCCCGTGATGACCTCACGGAATTCCATCAGCCCTTCGCCGGTATCAATCCGACGCGGAGGGCGAAGCGCACGAGGCCCGGAATGTCATGCACGTCCAGAACGGACATCACCTTCGCGCGATGGTATTCCACGGTTTTCGGGCTGATCTTCAAAGTGCCGGCGATTTGTTTGGTGTTTTCTCCTTTGGCAATGAGTTGGAGGACTTCCCGCTGACGGCCCGTCAAGACCCCAAGCGCCCGAAGGTCTGCGTCATCCGCAAGAGAGTCTGCGGGCGGCGCGGAGACGTTTTGCCCCCCCACCAGGGATTCCGCCAGGGTTTCGATAAGGGTTCCAACCAGGATCTTCGCCTGCTCCACATGAGTCTCGGCTTCCTCGGCGCGGATTTCAGCCTGTTCGGTGCGCGTTTTCGCGGTTTCAGTGCGGGTTTCCGCCTGCTCGGCACGGATTTCAGCGGCTTCAATCCGGGTCTTGGCCTGTTCGGTGCGCACTTCCGCCTTTTCCGCCCGGATCTCGGCTTTCTCAAGCCGTGATTTGACCGCCTGCGGGACTGGATATGAGAAGGTTTCGTCCATCAGGCATGATGTAGCACCAATGTTCCGAGGCTGCAATGGCGTATTCCTTGATCGGATTTCCATGCGCCCGATCCTTTTTCAGTATGGCCTGCTGACAATGATGTAGGTGTCGCCCTGGCGGCGGTAATAACGGTCGCCGGTCTGATAGTAGGTTTCTCCACGGTGGTTCACCACGCGATAGTCGTCGGGAAGACGGGTGATGACTTCGCCTCGTTCGTATTGTTGGTCATGACGGTTGGGTGACTCGTGTTTGGGGTCAGTCCTTCAAAGTTGCAATTATGGGGTTGACAGTTCCTGGTGTGGGATGGAAGGCGGGGGCAATCATTTTGACGGCACACGAGCGGGCGCTGGATGCGGAAAGCCAAAAGGTTGAGAAGTGAGTGAGGTGGCTTGCGGACATGATTTCTAGCAAAATTGATTGCAAACTTGAAGGATTGGATCTAACATTTACCTAACATTTACCTAACATTCTGACATGGTGATTGGTCACCCGCTGCCACGTGCGGATTCGGGTAAGTTCTGCCACCCACGCATTTGAGGCCGCCATCGCGGGTGGATCAGGCGGCATGGTGCTGATCCAGGCCGAGGAACCCACCGCGATGATTCCGCGAACGATCAATTCGACGGCCTATTCATGGGCAAATTCCACCAGCGTAGCCGGATATTCCTGGACTGGCTTCATGGAAGCCGGGCCGAATGACGGACTATCATTGACCAGCAACTGGATAGGAACGAGTCCGGAACTCCAATACACAGTGACTTTCTCGAACGCGGGAACCTCACCAATACCGCACTCGTGACAGGCGGCGCGGATGCCAACCCCGCAAACAATTCCGCGGCGGATTCCGTGGTGGTCTCGTCAGCCCTCACCCCCAGTGAATCCTGGCGGCAGCAGTATTTCGGATCGCCCGACAACTCGGGCGCTGGCGCGGATGACTATGATCGCACGGGTGACGGGTTGACGAATCTGATCAAATACGCGCTGGGACTGGATCCACACGAAACCGGTTGCCAACGGACGACCGGTCCTCCCGGCGACGGCAAACGGTTTCCTCACCCTCACCTTCACCCGGCGGAAGATTGCAACGGATATCACCTATCACGTCGAAGGTGCCGGAGATCTCAGCACGCCATGGAGTGAACTCTATTCCAGTGCTTCAACTGCCTATGAAGGTGGTGAAAATGCCACCCATTCCGTCACGGTTTCCGACACGGTTCCGATCGGCGAAGCCCCTGCTGGGCGGCGTTTCTTGAGACTGAAAATCACACGCCCTTAGACCACTGAAATGCGTGGGGATGTTCGGCTTGGTGGAGGGGCTGTGCCCGGACACCACTTTCGAGCCTAACAATACTTAACTATCAGTTAGTCAGCACCCCTGAAGAACTGAGAAGTGAAAGGAAAACGAAAGAAACCTAAACTCGTTCGTGTACAAAGTGCGGCGGGGCAAGCGCTGAGCCGCCTCAAAGACAAATCCGGCGGAACAAGACATCGAGCGGGAGTTGGATGCCGATATAGAAATCGCCGAATTCGCCATAGCGGGCGGACACCTCGTCGAAGCGCATTTCATAGACGATGGCCTTGACGTCGATGGTGTCCTTGGCCAGCAGGGTGACGCCCCATTCGTATTCATCGAGGCCGGCGGAGCCGGTGATGAGCTGGAGGATTCTGCCGGCATAGGCGCGGCCCACGCGCGCGTGTCCGCTCATGAGTTCGCGGCGCTGCGCGAAGTCCAGCGAGTACCAGTTGTCGCCGCCGCTGCGGCGTTTGGACATCGGATAGAAACAAATCACCGGCCAGTCCGGCATCACCGGATAGAGGCGGAATTTCAGGTAATGCGCCGCGCGGGTTTCGAATTCCGCGAGGGCGGCCACGAACTCGGGCGAGCCCTCGCTCATGCCTTTCTCACCTAACAATGTTTCAGCCACATATTCCTCGCGGGAAACCATGTATTCGGATCTTTCGGTTTGCGAGAGATAGGAATACGCAGGGCTGAGGATGTCGGGGCCGAGCGACAGCCCCAATTGTTTCTCATAAGCATTGGCGACCTGGAGGTCAGGCGTGAGAAGCAGGAATCCGAGATCCGCCTTGGGACTGACCACCGAGAAGATCAACAGGTGGGTGTCGGGAGTGGCGCGGATTTCCTGAACCAGTTCGGTCAGGCGGGTTTTCGCCTGGCGCTTTTCGTCATCGCCGTAAAGCGTCCATTGCGCGTGATCGACATGATAGAACAAGTGCAGGACGTGCCAGCCTTCCCTGGGCACGATGGGAGTGATTTCAATATTGGACATGGTGGGGGTATCAGCGGAGGGTGGTGGCGATGTTCATTTCAAAAACTTTTTTGAAATCCGTGCTAGCGGCACTCTCAGAAGGTGCCTCCAGAACCTCGATGGTCCACGGTTTGCTGCCTCCCGTGCGGTAGGCCGCGTGCATTCCGGTATCGTCGAAACCGGCTGTCGCCACGATCCGCACGGTGTCCTTGCCGCGAATGGTGCGGGTGATGGTGTCGCCGACCGCGTCTCGGTATTCATTGCGGAAGATGACACGGATGGCGGCGGAATCCGCGCTGGCGTTGAACTCCACGACGGGCAGAAGTTGGGTGCCGCGGCGGAAAACATCCTGAGATGGCCCCTCGGTAATCGGCGCGCGCCAATAACTGGTCGCCGAGTTGATGACGATCCGTTGGCCTTTGATTGGAAAATCATTGGCCTGCGCTTTGATCGATTCGGTAGGCAGGCGGTGCAGGGATAACATGAAAGCCGCGACTCCACCTAACAGCAGTAGCACCGCCAGCAAAATCATGCCGAGTTTTTCGATCCTGGACAATCCGAGATTGGGGATCAGGGAGATCGGCACGGCATCCTCCCGCCGCATGGGCGATAACCCCTCATCCTCGCGACGCTCCGGCTCGGGTGTTGCCGTGACGTTCGGGACGGGCTGCTCCGGCGGCACCGGATTTACGATTTCAGGCGGGTGCGGGGCCTTCACGGGTTCCGTGGGCCCCGTTGCAGCGCTAGGCGCATTGGGCAATTCGACGGGCAGTTCGACGGGTGGGAGGTCCGCAATTTCAAAAGCCGCCGCCGCATTCTCCCATTTTTCAAGATCCTCGAAGTCGGTCCCGAATTGGGGTCTGGCGGGCGAGTGTTCCGGCGAGCGGTTTTTGGACGACATCCTGTTGACGTCAATGCGTATCCGTTCCTCCGGAATGGGAGGCAAGGCTTCCGGGAGGGCGTCAAATTTGCGTTCACGAGGTGCCGGCAGGTCTTTCGCCATGGGGTCCTTTGCCGCTTCATGGCCTTTCGGGTTCGTGGGAGCCTCAAGATCCAAATCGTCTGAGAATGCCCAGAGATCGAGTTCGGTCGTATCCTGCGGGATATTGCCGATGGACGGGCGGAGACGACGGGGCCGGGAGGGTTCCTCGGATGATGATGCTGGAATCGGGGTCATGGTGGGCTCCTGGCAATTTCATAACCGTGGAAGTTCTTTTTGGCCAGTGCGAATCATGAATGCAAAGATTCCGAAAAATCGGGTTGCATCCGGGGCGCACTAAAGGCATCCAAAGGGCACCGAACTTATCCACTCAAATACCATGGCTGACCGCGAAGACAAAAACTCCAGTAACGTCGCAGGCAAATTCTATGTCGATAGCCAATGCATCGACTGCGATCTGTGCCGCGAAACCGCACCCAACAATTTTTCTCGCGCCGAGGACGAGGGTTATTCCTACCTCTCCAAACAGCCGGAAAACGACGAGGAAATCGCCCAGTGCCACGAGGCCATGGAAGGTTGCCCGGTCGAAGCGATCGGCGACGATGGTGACTGAGCGCCCGGTCAAGCCGATGAAACCCAAACCGCGCGCCAGCGGAATCCGCGAGGAAATTCTGCGGGAGTGGCGTGGTTGCGATGAGGCGCTGGATCTCAACGCCGGGATCCATGCTGCGGACGAATTCATTTCCGCCATCCTGCGCTCGGTCGGGGCCGAGGATGGCCTGCACGAGGATCAGGTGCGCTCGGCATGGAAAGAACTCGCTGGGGAATTCATCGCCCGGCACGCCGAACCGCTTTCGGTGAAAAACGGCCATCTGGTCCTGCGCGTGACCCAACCCGCCATGCGCTTCCATCTCGAACAAATGAAACCCATGCTGCTCATCCGCATCCAGAAGCATCTCGGTGAAAACCGCATCAAATCCGTGAAATTCACTTTGGGGTAAAAGCTGAAACGCTGAAACGCTGAAAGAGCTTCGCGCTCACCAGTCTATTCAATTTCAGCTTTTCAGCTTTTCAGCTTTTCAGTATTTACCTCCCCGTGTTCCGCAATCTCATCTTCGACTGGTCCGGCACCTTGGTGGACGACCTCGGACCCGTGATCGAGGCGACCAATGCAGTGTTGGAACAATACGATATCGCGCCCTTGGACCGCGAGGGGTTCCGGCGCCACTTCCGCCTGCCCTACCGGGAGTTTTATGCCGACATTCTCCCGAATGTTCCGTTAGAAGATCTGGAGGCCCACTTCCGCCCGGCCTTCGACGCCGCAATCACACCCGTCACCCTTCTCCCCCACGTCCGGGAAAAACTCGCTTGGTGCGCCGCGGCCGGAATCCGCACCTTTGTCCTGACCTCCATGGACAGCACCGCCTTCGAACGCCAATTGCACGCCTTCGGCCTCCGCCATCATTTCGAGGCAACCTATTCCGGCGTCGTCGACAAACGCGAGATCATCCACCAAATCCTCGAAACCCACGGACTCGATCCCACCGAAACCGCATTGGTCGGTGACATGACCCACGACATGGAAACCGCCCGCCACGGCGGCATCGCCTCGATCGCGGTACTCACCGGTTACAACCACCCCGAAATCCTCGCCCAAGCCCGGCCCGATCTAACAGTTTCCGATCTCGGCGCGCTGCGCAGGCTGTTAGACCGCCGCCCGCACGCATCCCGGCCCGCCTCCGCCGCAGACGCGACTCTCCACCATCCCCTGACAATCCCCGCCATGAGCACCCCGGACACCATCGAGATCCACCGCCTGCGCGTCCACACCCACATCGGCGTGCCGGACGAGGAACGCGCGGACGCCCAAACCCTGTTAGTCACCGTGCGCATGGTCCCCAGCCAGGGATTCACCGGTCTCGCCGACGATCTTGCCCGCACCATCGATTACCATGCCGTGGCGCTGGCCATCCAGGAACTCGCCGCCGCCAAACCCCGCCGCCTGATCGAAACCCTCGCCCTGGAAACCGCGGACATGTTGTTAGCCAAGCACCCGCTGCAACGCGTGGCCATCACCCTCGAAAAACACATCCTCCCCGACGCCGCCTGCGTGGCCGTGCACCTCGTGCGCGAACGGTGAACGGTCAGGCAGATTGCACATGATCATAAATCCTTGTTGAACCGATGCTATCAGATTCGAATGACGAATGACGAATGACGAATGTTGATTGTTGAAGTGAGCTTTAAAGGCGCAGTCAGCTCAATATCAAGCTCACTACAAAAAACAACAATCGGAAAGTGGAAATCGGGCGAGTCGTCCGTTTCCTTAACACCCCTCTTGGAGCTAGATCTTTTCCTGCTTTCCTGCCTTCCTCATTCAAAATTCTTCTCTTGGCGATCTTGGCGTCTTGCGCATTTCGATTACACCTCACCCAGATCAACGGACGAGACGTCCGTTCCCCTTATTTGGCGCAAGCCGCACCGCATTCACTCCGCGCCCTCCTCTGCGACCTTCGCGTTTCGATTTCAGTCCATGCTGATGAACGAACCTCCCATCTCCTAAACAAACCAAGGCTGGATGAATGATCCGTGCCACATGGGGGAAATACGCATGTGGACCCTCTGGTCTCGCGTATTTACAGCCCAGGGCCGTCTGATAACATGACGCATTTCCAAATCGAAATCGTCAACCAGGAAGGAGTCGATGATGAATACCACCCTATCGCGCGCCAAGGTCTTGGGCATTGCGCTCTGTCTTCAGGTCTCCGTCAAGGCCGACACCTCGTTGCTTGCCAACGGTGGGTTTGAGCAGAATCTCGCGGGTTGGGTCGCCAGCGGGAATGTGGGAATCCAGGCGGGAGCGCCTTACGTGCCAAGTGAGGGTGAAAAACTCGTTGCATTCAATGCCGCCAACACGACTCCCGATGGAGTGCTCTCGTTGCGCCTGCCCACCATCACGGGACAAGCCTACCGCTTGGAGTTTGATGTCGGCGTGGTGGCCTATAACACGAACCAACAGCGTCTTGGGCTGAGCGTGGAGGGAAGCGGTCAGTTGTTGACGGATACGATCACCTTGTCGGGACAAGGTGGCGGCAAGAATGTCTGGGTTTCCAAGAGTTATGTCTTCACGGCGAACAGTGATGCGACCACGCTGGGTTTCCATGATCTGTCGGTGGCAACCGTCAATCTTGACCTTCTGTTAGACAACGTGAGGGTGACCCAGGCCGATCTATTGGTCAACGGCGGTTTCGAATCAGGCTATCAAGGGTGGAAGGCCACCGGCAACCAGACAGTTCAGTGGCAGTTGCCCTATGTGGCCGTCGAGGGGGTCAAGCTTGTGGCCTTCAATGCCGGAGACAGCCCGCCGAATGGCGTGTTGTCGCAGAAATTCACCACCATCCCCGCAACAACCTACACTCTAACATTTGAGATGGGTGTCCTGGCATACAACACCCAGGAACAGCGCATGCAGGTGGAGTTGACGGGAAGTGCGGCCCTTGCGTCGCAAATCTACTCCACCACCGGTCTTGGCGGCGGGAAAACCCGTTGGTTGACGAAGACCCTCACCTTCACGGCGGATAGCAGCCTGACGCTTCTGACTTTCCGTGATTGTTCCGTCAAGACCGTGGCCCTCGACCTGCTCTTGGACCATGTCATGGTCACACCGCGGCATCCCGCCCTTCTGACGGTTGAGTTGTCCAGGGATGCCAACCCCTACCCAGTGGGGGTGACAGTCAGCCCGCCGGACCGCAATGGTGAAACCGATGGACAGACAAGCCTCAGCCGCAGCTATGATCCCGGCACACGGGTGAATGTGAGCGTTCCCGACAGCACTTACGGTCGGGTTTCCTATGACAAGCGTCAGACCTTGAGATTTCAAAAATGGCTGAAAGACGGTGTGGATTTCGCCACCACGCCTGTCATCACCGTGATGATGGACGGGAATCACACGCTGAGTGCCGTGTATGCGGCGGTGCCACCGAACATCACCGCACAACCGGTCAGCGTCAGTACGGAGGTGGGTGGCAGCGCCACCTTCCATGTCACCGTGGAAAACGCGTCCGACTATTTTATTCAATGGTATCACAACGGGACCTACATACCGGGAGCCGAAACGGACACCTATACCATCCAGAATGTTGCGTTGCCAGACGCCGGAACTTATACCGTTTGGGTCGGAAGCTGGTCCTATTTCATCACCAGCAATCCTGCTATCTTGAACGTGCGCAACACCGTGCTGATCAATGGCGGTTTCGAAAACAACTTCGCAGGATGGACGGCGGGCGGCAACCTCGGAATCCAATCGGACTCACCGTATGCGGCCACTGAAGGAGGGCAGCTCGTGGCCTTCAATGACGGGGATACCAGCCCGAATGGTGTCATGTCGCAGATGATCACAACCACGCCGGGCGTCACCTATCTGCTTTCGTTTGACATGGGAGTCCTGGCATACAATACCCGCGAACAACGCCTGCAGGTCGAGGTGGTCGGAATGGCCACCGTCTTGTCCAGAACCTATGCGCTCACCGGGCTCGGCGGAGGTAAGACCCGCTGGCAAACCATGAATGTCTCCTTCACCGCCGATAGCACCTCGGTGACCCTGACCTTCCGTGACCGCTCGACAAATTCCCAAGCGATCGACCTCCTGCTGGATCACGTCAGCCTCACACCGGCTCCGCTTGGATACTCGCTGATTCCAGAGGGAACCTTCACCATGGGCAGTCCTTCCGGCGAGATCGGTCGCTTTGGCAATGAGTTGCAGCACGTCGTGAGGCTCAATCAATCGTTCTTGATCAAGACGACGGAAGTGACATGGGCGGAATGGAATGCGGTGCGGGATCAGGCGCTCGCACTCGGCTACACGGATCTCTCCACCGGACACAATGGTTATCTTGGAGATGCCACCGGCACCCATCCGGTCACCATGGTCACATGGTGGGACGCGATCAAGTGGTGCAATCTCAAGAGCGAGACCGAGGGTCTAGCACCCGTGTATTACACCGACCCGGGCTTTGATGGGTGGAATGTGCTGAGAGGGGGAACGTTCACTCCGTATGCGGACTGGAGCGCCAACGGCTACCGGCTTCCCACCGAGGCCGAGTGGGAATACGCTTGCCGCGCGGGAACCACCACGGCGTATTATACCGGAGCCAGTTCCACGACTCACGGGGTGGATCCGCTTCTGAATTTAGCGGGATGGTATTTGAATAACAGCGGATCCAATACTCATCCCGTGGAACAGAAGTGGGGCAATGACTGGGGCTTGTATGACATGCTCGGAAATGTCAGGGAATATTGTTGGGATTGGTATGCAAGTTATCCCGGCGGTGACCAAGCCGACCCGCGTGGACCGGACTCGGGAACCCAGCGGCTGATCCGTGGCGGCGGTTGGGGCAACTATGCGGACAACTGCCGCGCCGCGTGCCGTACGGTGGGCAACCTGGACAACCAAAATCAGAATGATGGCTTCCGCCCCGTCCGCAATGCCGGCCCGTGAATGCGATGGATAGCGTCCCACAGGCATCCGGTTGGCCTGCGGCCGGAGTTACCCTGAATTCCGAGATAAAAACCACGAAAGACCCGAAACTTCACTAAAAATCAGAGAGTTGTGACATTGCATCACCTCATCCTGAAGGCGAGAGGAACCAAGCCCTAAATCCATTGGACTTTCGTGCCTTTTCGTGGTTTTCGTGGTTTCAATTTTCCTATGTAGGGTTAGAGACATAGGGACAGACCAATCATCCAAATGCACGTCCTGATCCTGGAAAGAGAATTGGAACCACAGATGGACGCAGATAGACACAGATTTTCAAGAAGTTATAAAAATCGGAGCGCACACCCAACAGATGAGACAAGGAATCTGCGGAAACTCTTTATTATCAGCGTTCATCCGCGTCCATCTGCGGTTCTATTTTCCTCTTTAGGCTGATTTTTTCCACAGGCGTGGCACGAGGGTGACGGCCACGGCGCACAAGCCCGCGGCCAATCCCCACCACACGCCAAGGGCACCGAGATGCAGGCCGAAGGCCAGACCCGCGCTCATCGGCAGGCCGATGATCCAGTAGGACACCAGGCCTATCAGCGCCGGGACGCGCGCATCGTGCAGCCCCCGGAGCATCGACGACGAGGAGACCTGCAGGCCATCGACCCACTGAAAGACGCCCACGATCACCAGCAGTGATGCCGTTAGATTGATCACTGCGGGCTCGGACGTGAACCACGAGGCGATCCCGCGCCCGAAAAACAACATCACCGCAGCGGCTAACAGCGCGTAAGCGGTGATCAGCAACCATCCCGAAACCACGATGGGACGCACCCTCGCCATCTCACCCGCGCCGCAGGCCGTGCCAATCCGCACGGAGAGCGCCATCGAGAGTCCAAGGGGGATCATGAACAAGGTGCCGGCCAGGGTGATGGCAATCTGATGCGCGGCCAGCGCATCCGGCCCGAAGCCACCCATGAGCAGGCCGATCGCGGAAAACGCGGCAACCTCCACCAACATCTGGACGCTGGCCGGGGCACCTAACGAAAGCAAACTCCGGATGTTGGCAATTTCCGGCCGACCCAACCACCGCCGAGGCACCCAGTCCCGAAGCCCTCTCGCCTTGCGCAGCCAAACGGCCATGCCTAACAGAATAGCCGTGCGCGCGATCAAGGTCGCCCATGCCGCGCCCTCGAATCCGAGGCGCGGGCAGCCGAGGTTGCCGTAAATCATCACCCAGTTGAGGCCGACGTTGAGTCCCACCCCGCCCAGAAAGATCCAGAATGGCGGCCACGGGCGGTTGAGTGCGTCAGCATGGTTTTTCAAGGCGATGGAGGCCAGCGCGGGCACCACCGACACCATCAGGATGCGGAAATAAACAGTGGTGCGCACGCTCACCTCGGAAGGTTGCCCGAACAATCCCAGCCGGGTGGATATCAACCAGGAAAGCCCCAACAGGATGATGCCAAGAACCCCCGCAACCATCAGCCCGTGACGGCAGTTGTCTCGCGCCGCACATGGATCCTCGGCCCCCCGGGCATTTGAAGTGAGCACCGAAACTGCGGTGAGCACCCCGATTCCAAAAACAAACGGCACATGAAACAACGAATTGGCAAAGGCCAGCGCCGCCAGTTCGTTGACTCCAAGGCGACCGATCATCAGGGTGTCCACCACCCCCAGCAACATCTGGCTGAGTTGCCCGATCATCAGCGGCAGCGCCAGCCGCAGGGTCAGGCGGGATTCATCAAACAACCTCATGCACAAACGGATGTCTGGACCCACCGCCCCCGCTTGTCCATGAGATTCGTCCACCATCCTCACCTTCCTCATTTTGGTTTTTTAGCTTTCCCACAAGCACAATTCTCTTACAGTTCGGCTCATGACGCCCCGCTTGATCGCTGCCTCCACGTTTCTGCTAGCCACTGTCTTCCTCGCTTCCTGCGGCAAGGATGCGGATGCCCCCATGCTTGCGGGCAACACCGGAAAAGCCACCACCGAGGGCGAGACACTCTATCAGAACGCCAAACGCGAGGATGACGCGGGCAATTCCAAGAAGGCGGCCAAACTCTACGACGAAGTGGCGACCCGCTACTCATTCGCCCCGTCGGCTCCGCAGGCACGCTATCGTCAGGCGCAACTGCTCGAACAACTGGGCGATGTCCAGAAGGCTTTCGAAGCCTACGATCAATTCCTCACGCGCTTCCCGGAAAGCGGCCTCTACACCACCACTCTGAACCATCAGGCGGAAATGGCCCAGTCCGCGGCGGACGGCGATGTGAAGTCGAGTTTCCTGGGACTCAAAACCAAACTCTCGCTGGAAAAGACCGTGGCCATGCTCACCAAGGTCAAAGGCCACGCCCCCAAATCTCCCACCGCATCCAAGGCCCAGTTCACCATTGGCCGGCTCTACGAGGGGAAAAAGAAATCCAAGGAAGCCATCGATACCTATCACGATCTGGTCAAAACCCAACCGGAGAGCAAGGAAGCTCCCGAGGCCTTGTTCCGGGTGGGTGTGATTCTGATGGAAGATGCGGACCGGGGAAACCAGAATCAGGCTAACATCGAACTCTCGCGCGAGTCATTCAACGATTATCTCATCCAATATCCTAACCACGAGCGCAATGCCGAAGCCCGCAAATTGATCGACAACCTCGGCAAACGCGACCTCCAGCAGTCCTATAATATCGCCGAATATTACCGCAAGATCGGCAAATTCGAGTCCGCCAAGGTCTATTACCGCGACATCGTCAAACATTCCACTTCAGGGAAATTGCACGATGAATCCAAAGCCCGCCTCAAGGAATTGGGAGAATGATATTTAGATGTTTATAGGTTGTTACTTTTAATTTTTAAAAAACCTTTACAATATTTTTAGATTTTGGGATAGCCCCTAGTGCTGTCCCAAATGAAAACACCACACCTCACACCAATCATTGGCCTTGTCTGTGCCCTTGCCATGGCATCATGCGAGAACCAGCCCCAACCGGTTAAAATGCCCGTTTCCGGGTCCCTTCATACTGAAAACACGGTTGCAGACCGCCTGTTTCAGCAAGTCAATGCCTACCGCCGCAGCCATGGAGCCAACGAACTCCAACGCCACGCCGGATTGGACCGCCTCGCCCAAAACCACTGCGAATACCTGCGCCAACACCGGGGAAACTTCGGCCTCTATGGCAACAACGTCAGCCACATGGGCTTTGATGGCCGCTTTGCCATCGTCCGTGAACGCTACAACATGTCCAACCTGAGCGAAAACGTGGCTGCGGCCAATCATGCCAGCCTGGCCCCGGTGCCCAGCCTGATGAACCTTTTCAAAAGCTCGGCGGAGCATCACAAGACCATGCTCGACGACTGGAGCCACACCGGAGTCGGCGTGGTGGTGGATGCCGACGGAACGGTGTTCGCCACGCAGTTGTTCTCGACGGTGAGTTTCTCGCAGTTGACCATGCGCAACCGTTTCAGCCATTTCTAACACCGTGCCCGACCTGGCCTACGAGACCGCCCTGCACGCCCGCGGCATCCAAAGGATTGCGGGAGTGGATGAGGCGGGCCGGGGGCCGCTGGCCGGACCGGTGGCCGCAGCCGCCGTGATCCTGCCCCGGAACTTCACCTGTGCCGGGCTCGATGATTCTAAAAAAATCAGCGCCGCCAAGCGCGAGCATCTCTATCAGATTCTCACCGGGGATCCCGAGATCGTATGGGCTGTGGCCATGGCGGACCATCATGAAATCGACCGTCTCAACATCCTGCGCGCGACCCATCTGGCGATGTCGCGCGCGGTGGAGGCTCTGAGGCCTCCGCCCGATCACTGTCTGATCGATGGCCTGCCGCCGCGCGGTTTCCCCTTTCCCCATGACGCCATCGTCAAGGGCGACGGGCTGTCGCTCTCCATCGCCGCCGCCAGCATCATCGCCAAGGTCACCCGTGACCGTTTGATGCGCGAGATCGACCGCGAGTTTCCGCAATTCGGCTTTGCGAATCACCAGGGATATGGCACGAAAGCCCATCTTGAAGCCTTACGGATTCACGGCCCTTGTCGCCATCATCGTCGCTCGTTTCAGCCGGTGGCTCAACTCGCCTTGCCATTTGACGGACCCTGAGGGCACGTCGCTCCGCAACCGCGCGTGGATCGGTGCCTACGGTGAGCGCGTGGCGCGAGACTGGCTGCGCGCCCATCGCTGCCGGATTCTGGCAACAAACTTCAAAGGCCGGCATCGGGGGGAAGTGGACATCGTGGCACGGCAGGGCAAACTCCTGCTCTTTGTCGAGGTCAAAACCCGTCGGGAAGACAGCAAAATCCGCCCGCTGCACGCGGTGAACAAGCACAAGCAGGCCCTCATCGAACGCGGTGCCAACGCGTGGCTCAAACAACTCGGCACCCGCAAGCTGCCATGGCGTTTCGACATCATCGAGGTCTATCTGGATGATGGGAAAAAACCGCGGGTCAACCATGTCAAAAACTCTTTCTAACAGACAAGCGATGGGCCTTGCGCCTCCGGATCGGGTCCGCCATGGTCGCGCCCGCATTGCATGGAAAACACACCGGATTCACTGGCATGGCTGGCGCGGCGGGACGGCAGCGTTGTGATCGGTCGCGGGCCGTTTGAGGCAGCGGCGGAAGCTCCGCCGGAAGGTGTCGCGTTTTACATTCAAGACTTCGCATTGCAGGACCCCCTGCCATGGAAAATCCCGAGCCGCATCGAGCGCCCGAATCCAGAGGAATTCGGAGCCCAGTACGCGGATGAGGTGGACTTGAATTGCCGGTGGCAAACGCTCGACGCGGCACCCTTTTCGGCCATTTTCCAGGAAATCATGACTGCCATCCATGGCGGAATTTTTGAGAAAACCGTTCCAGTGGTCACTGAGATCGGGTGTTCCGAGCAAGCACCCGGCCCTGCGATCCTGGCCGCGCTCGCCCGGCAACGCGCGCCTCTCCAATCCTACGGCTGGATTCACCCGAACTCCGGGTTCGCCGGGGCCACCCCGGAATTGCTGTTTGCATTGGAGGGCAGACACCTGCAAACCATGGCTTTGGCCGGCACTGCGAGAAGCGAGGATTGTGATGTCTTCGCGGTGGATGAAAAGGAGATCCGCGAGCATGAATACGTGGCGCAGACCATGGTCGCCAAGTTCCTCGACCTCGGAATCCTCAAACGCCACCCGCGCGAAATCCTCAATCTCGGCTCCATCGTGCATTTCCTGACCTCCATCGAAGTGCAATTGCACGCACCCATGACACCCGAGGATCTGCTCCACCGCTTGCACCCCACTCCCGCATTGGGCCCCTTGCCCAGAACCAAAGGAACCCTCGACCTCTTGCTGGAATGGAGAAACCGGCTCGTCTGTCCGCCCGGCTTCGGAGCCCCCTTTGGCCTCTGGGATCATGGACGTTTCGATGCCATCGTCGCCATCCGCGGACTCTGGTGGAACGGCCATCACCTCTGCATTCCCGCAGGTTGCGGCATCATCGAGGCCAGCCGTATCGTCAACGAGTGGCGGGAACTCCGCC
Source organism: uncultured Luteolibacter sp. (assembly GCA_964458895.1). Taxonomy (GTDB): domain Bacteria; phylum Verrucomicrobiota; class Verrucomicrobiia; order Verrucomicrobiales; family Akkermansiaceae; genus Luteolibacter. Next base: position 19,796 of record CAYWLC010000002.1, read on the forward strand.
TCAAACGTGATGCCGTCAAGCATTATCTTTTACACCTTCGGTGATTTTTAATTAAAAAAGGTTGATATTTTAAAAAAAAATCATCAAAGTCGAGCCGTAGTTTCCCTAGGATGGCTCGTACCTTTCATCAGTTGTCGCTGCTCTTCGGAGCAACCTTGTCGCTTGCGGCAGCGGTTCCACCGTCGGCTGCCTTTTCGGCCATCCCGGCGCAGGTGACCAATCCCATCGCCAGAATCGCCCGCATCATCGATCCGCAACTCGTGAAGGTGGAAGATCGGGTGACGTGGTTGGAGCACCATGCTTCCAGTTATTCCCAGCACTGCGAGTATCCACTCAAAACCGGCTTGGGTTATCGTGGCGGTCGCAGCAAACCCGGCGACCCCGACCCGTCGGTCACTTTGGATCTGGGTCGCGAAGTGCCCATCGAGGCGATCTACCTTGTGCCCGCCCAGCGGGAATTCCCCGAAGACACCGGAAGTTTCCCGAAACGCTTCACATTGGAACTATCCAACCGCGAGGATTTCGGCCAACGCACCATCGCCTTCACCTCAGGCACCGTGCAACAGATTTCCAACGACGGCTATCCGATTCTTTTCAACGCCAGCGACACCGCGAGATTCGTCAAACTAACCGTACAGGAAGGCCACAACAAGGGCACGCATGATCTCTTCGCTCTATCAGAATTCGTGGTGATTTCCAAAGGTGGACCGGTCTCGTTCAATGCCAAGGTCAGCACGGTGGGCAATCTCGACGTGCCCGGAATCTGGTATCCTGCCGCACTCATCGATGGCCGCACCCATCTGGGAATCTGGCAGAACGGCGTCAATCCCAATCCCGACCGTGGCGATGCGGTGACTGTGGCGAATGCCTCTGATCCGGTCTCATGGACCCTCAACTTCGATTCGGCGGTGCCCGTGGATCGGGTCGTGCTGTTTCCCTATCTAATCAAAAACTCCCTGGAAACATCCGTCATCCCCGAATCCCTGAGCCTCAACATGACCGCAGATGACGGCACCGAAACCACGGTGTTTGAGTGGGCCTGTCCCCTTCCGGGTTCCAGCCAGACGACCCCCTTGGTGATCCCGCTCGGTGGGCAAGCTGCCAAATGCTTGCGCATCACCGCCAGTCGCGCGTGGTCCCTCGGAAATCTCAATATCCAGGCGCTTGCGGAAATCGAAGTCTGGTCCCACGGGAAAAATCTAGCAAAAGGCCTGCCGGTCATGCGCGGACATAAGGGTTCCACCATCCCGGTATCCAACCTGACGGATGGCTTCAGTTCTGAAAAACGAATCATGCCCGTGGGCGTTTGGTTCCACCAACTGCTGGATCGCGGACGCATCGAACGCGAACTCTCCATGCTCAAAAACGTCCACCGTCAACTCGAATCCCGTAGCGAACTCAATGCCACCTGGGGATCGTCCGTGGTCCTCGGCCTCACGTTCCTCATTCCGGTCTTCATCGTGGAACGCCGCCGCCTGATGTCCAAACAACAACTCGATCAAATCCGCAAACGCATTGCATCCGACCTCCACGATGACATCGGCAGCAACCTCGGCAGCATCTCGTTGATCGCGCGCACCGCACGCAAGGACCTCACTCGCCTCCATGGCCCGGAGGAAATCGCGGAGGACCTCGGTGAAGTGGAATCCATCGCCTGCGAAAGCTCGCTGGCCATGAGGGATATCGTCTGGTTGCTGGAACGCCAGCAGGACTCCATCGGCGACCTGGTCCAGCGCATGCGCGAAACCGCCAACCGACTGCTGCGCGAAATCAACTTCACCATCGAATGCCGTTCTAACAAAACCGCGGCCAAGCTCACCCTCGATTCCAAGCGCCACCTGTTCCTGTTTTACAAGGAGGCCATCCACAATGTCCTGAAACACTCGCAGGCCACGCGTGTCGCGATCCGCTTGTGGGACGAGGACGACAAACTCGCGCTCGAGATCAAGGACAACGGCATCGGGATTTCCACCTCCACCCGGGACCGCCCGCCCGCCGTCAACAAACTCGAGGACCGCGCCCACATTTTGGGTGGCCTCCTGCAAATCGCATCCTCCAAGGAAACCGGGACGCGCATCCGCCTTCTTGTCAAACGCTCACACCTCAACTCACACCCCGTCCTGTCATGATAACGGAATCCGCCATCACCACCATCTGGATTCTCGAGGACCATGAGATCTTCGCCAAACAGATCCGCCGCCTGATCAACGCCGAGGATGATCTAACATGCCCTCACCATTTCTCCACCGCGTTCGATCTCTACGACAAACTCAAATTCACCAATGAGCGGCCCGATATCCTGCTGCTCGATCTCGGCCTGCCACGCCGCGACGGTCTGGATGTTCTCACGGACATCCGCAGCCTGATGCCCGGCGTCAAGGTCCTCATCCTGACCGCCTCGGATGACCGGGAAAAAGTCTATCGCGCCATCTGCAACGGCGCTTCAGGCTACCTGCTCAAGACGGCGGATCCCGATGAAATCCTCTCCGGCGTGCGTGACGTGATCCACGGGGCGTCCGCCCTCAGCAGCCCGATCGCCAAAATGATCCTCGAAGGATTCTCCCGCTACGGCCCGGTCCGCCAGATCGAACCGCTCACGTCCCGCGAGGAGGAGGTGCTGCGCTACCTGGTCAAAGGACTCATCAAGAAGGAGATCGCCGAGCAACTCTCGATCTCCCAGCACACGGTGGACATGCACCTGCGCTCGGTCTATCGCAAACTGCACGTCCGCTCGCAGACCGAGGCGGTTTCCACCGCGCTGCGCCAGGGTCTGGTCTGACAATTTTCAGCGATTGGAGTTCGCTAACAAAAACCCCCGGTGCGCATGGCGGACCGGGGGTTTTCACGTAAGCTCGCAAGGCGCGGCATCAGGCAGAAAAGCGAGATAAAAACCACGAAAGGGCACGAAACTTCACTAAACATCAGAGTTGCGACATTGCATCACCTCACCCTGAAAGTGAGAGGAACCAAGCCCGAAATCCGTTGGCCTTTCGTGCCTTTTCGTGGTTTCAATTTTCCTGATGTAAGATCAGGCATTCTTCGCGCCATCGCCCGCATCCACCGAGATGGTGAGCGTGGTGATGACATCCGGGTGCAGGCGGATGCTGACTTCGGTGTCGCCGGATTTTTTCACCGGTTTGTCCAACTCGATGGCATGGCGGTCGATCACGATGCCGTTGTTTTCGAGTTCCTTGTGGATGTCCATGCTGGTGACCGATCCGAAGGCCTTGCCGCCCTGGCCACCGGTGGAAAGCGTGAACTTCGGCTTGAGCTTGGAAATTTTGGCCGCGAGATCCTGAAACACCAGCAGTTCCTCGGCTTCGCGGCGCGCGCGAGAGACCTTGAGCGCCTCAACATGGCGCAGATTCGAGCGGCTCGCCTCATAGGCCTTGCCTTGCGGAATCAGAAAATTGCGGGCGTAGCCGGCGCGGACTTTGACGACGTCCGCTTCGGCACCAAGGCCTTCGATTTTTTCTTTGAGGATGACTTGTGCGTTGGCCATGGGATCAGGTGTGGGAAGTTCGTTTGGGGGCGGCGATTTAGGCCGCCACTCGTTGGGAGTCAAGAAGAATGAAACCGAAATCCGAAATTGGATCCCGAACCGTGTCAATGAGCATCTCCTCTCATGTCGGCATGCCGAGTGTAACCTAGGGTGGCGCGGCCTCGATGAGGCCGCATTCCGCCCCGGCCCCCATCTCAGTTCTGCAGCTCGTTGATCGGCTTTTTGAGGAATTGCTCGTCGCGCAGCCGCCGCAGGTTTTCCATGTACCGTTGCTGCGCCGCAAGCTCGGAATTGTTGGAAACCGTGCTTTCCTGCCCGTATTTTTTCCATGGCCCGGCTGGCACCTGCCCGGCCTCGACAAAGCGCCAGTGTACCTTCTCGCCGGATTTCAACGACAGGAAATCCCTAACAGCAGGTGACAGGTCGATCCCTGCGGCCCCGTTCTGCGTCGTCTTGGGCGGTTTGTTGCCAAACACAAACTCCCAGTCGTCGGTCTCCCAGGGACCGCAGTCCTCCCACTGCGCGTAACAACTGCGCCCACCCTTGTAGATCTGGAGCCAGCGCCCCTTGCACACCGTCTGGCCCGACTCCGGACGCATGCGTGAAAACCATGGAATCACCCGCGACGCCTCGGGTTTGTGGCTGCGGGAACTCGTCACATCGTTGTAGGGCAGCGCCACGTAAAACGGGTTGAGCTTCGGAATGAAGGTCTTCGGCCGGAAATCACCGGTTGTTAGATTGGCGACACGCTTGTCGGGATCCGGGTCATCGACGCCGCCGAAGTTGGACGACCATTGCTGGTCCCATGAGGACTTGTTGTTAGGCGTCGGATTGCGCTCGCCTGGTTGTTCGCCGATCCAGAAGATGGTGCAGGTCACGAACGTTTTCCACGGGTAAATCACCCGCGTGACCGGGGGCGATGGGTTGATCGCCCTCAAGGGATTCATCATCGGCTGGCTGCCCGTGGGCACCATGACTTTCGGCAGGGCCAGCTTGCCCGGAGCGCTGCTGGGATTTTGTGCAAGCGCCGAGAGCGTCCCGCCCATGACGAGCGAAACAAGCCAGCGGAACACCGGGGCATGAAGATTGGGTGATGCCATGAATCCGTGCCAGGACACCCTGCAAGCGCCCGACCCACAAGATTTGAACCAATCCGCCCTTCCGCGCAAGCGAAAGCTCAGCCGACAGCAAAAGCTCTGCCGTCCCACCGTGAATCCGTCATGCCCGCTGTTGCGTTTTCCCCGGGATCGGGCTATGGACACGAGAACATCAGCCACCCTACCACCATGCTTCTCCACTTCTACAAAATGAACGGTGCCGGAAATGACTTCATCATCATCGACAACCGCGACCTCTCGATCCACCTCGATGCCGGAACCATCGAGGCCCTCTGTGATCGCAACCGCGGCATCGGAGCGGATGGCCTGTTAGCGGTGGAACCCGCGGAAAAAGGCGCGGATTACAAGTTCCGGTATTACAATGCGGACGGCGGGGAAGCCGAAATGTGCGGCAACGGCGCAAGGTGTTTCGGGCGTTTCACCGCCCACCTCGCCGAGGAGATGCCGGACCGCGTGACCTTTGAAACCCTCGCTGGAACCCTTGCCGCGGAGATGGTGGGCGACCATGTCCGCATCGCGATGTCCCCGCCCAAGGACCTCCAACTCAACACCTCCGCCACCGTGCCAGGCGTTTCCGCCCCCTTGCATTTCATCAACACCGGCGTCCCCCACACCGTCGCCTTCGTTCCGGGTGGCGATGCATTCGAGGAGTTCGATGTCTTCACCCATGGCCGCGCCATCCGCGAACACCCCGCCTTCGCCCCGGCTGGCACCAATGCCAACTTCGCCACCATCCTCGCCCCGGACCACATCGAAATCCGCACCTACGAACGCGGCGTCGAGGACGAAACCCTCGCCTGCGGCACCGGAATGGTCGCCTGCGCCCTCATCCACCACATCCTAACAGGAGCCCCCTCCCCCATCAAGGTGAATGTCGCCGGCGGCGATACCCTCGAAATCGGCTTCGAAAAATCCGCCGACCAAACCTTCAGGAACGTCACTCTAACAGGACCCGCCGACTTCGTCTTCGAAGGGGAAATCGATCTTGGTTAGAAAACAACCCATATGCTCCTTATCATCGTCAAATATGCGGTGACCGCGTTTGTCATTGTCGCAGTCTCTGAAGTGGCGAAGCGATCTGATCGTTTGGGCGCACTTTTGGCATCACTGCCTCTTGTGACGATCATGATTATGATTTGGCTCCACATCGAAAACCAAAAGATAGAAAAAATATCCAATCATGCTTACTACACATTTTGGTATGTCTTACCGACATTGCCGGTGTTTCTGCTCATGCCTTGGATGCTGAATCGTGGGATACATTTTTGGGTGTCACTTGGAGCAAGCATCCTACTTGCGATCATCTGTTTTGCGATTACGGCATGCATGATGAAGCGTTTGGGAGTATCGCTTATCCCATGAAGAGGCCAATTTTCCGTCTTGAACCTTGAAACCTGAAACTTCCCGCGTCTTCGCGCCTTCGCGTGAGGCATGGACTGAATGACTGCCACCTGGATTTCACCACCACACCTCCCGTGTATGCGCTCCCGGCGGGAGCGCGCCACCTTCGTTCCCGATGAGATGAAACCCCAGGGCACCTCTTGATGGGTGTTGCGGGTGGAGCGTTCCCGTGTTAACTGCCGGGCGGCATGGGCATTGCAGATCGGGATTATCATCGGGGACAGGCACCGCAAGGCGGTCGCCCTGGGTCGCACGTCACGCCGGTGGTGAAATGGCTGCTGATCGCCAATCTGGGGATCTTCTTCCTCGATTTTGTGATCCTGCCGGTGATGTTCGGACTGCACATGGCCAACGGCGACCCGCTGCTGGTGAGTCGGGGGGCCTTTTCCATCCGCTCGGCCCTGCTCGAATTCCACCTTTGGGAGTTCATCACGTTCCAGTTTCTCCACGCCAACCTCGCCCACGTGTTGTTCAACTGCATCGGCCTGTATTTCTTCGGGCCATGGATGGAACGCTGGTGGGGTTCTAAAAAATTCCTGTTCTTCTATCTGCTCTGCGGCGCGGGTGGCGCGGCGTTTTTCACGCTTCTAACCACAATCGGACTGCTGCCCGGCGGCATGATGTCCGGATTGGTCGGTGCCTCGGCCGGCATATACGGCATCCTCATCGGCGTGGCATTTGTCGCCCCGGATCTGCGTGTTAGATTGTTGTTCCCGCCCATCGAGCTCTCGATGCGCCAGCTCGCCATCGGGGTGCTGGCGATATCGGTGGGTTCGATCGTGCTGGGATGGGGCGGCAACGAGGGCGGCGAGGCCGGGCACCTGGGCGGGGCGATTCTGGGATTCATCCTGATGCGTTGCCCGTGGTTGTTAGGGGGGACGCCGGCGATGCGGCTTTTCCGGCCCCGCCCGCCCGCGCGTCCGTTTGAATCCAAGCTGCGGCCACGCAGCGAGCGGCACCTGCAGGAGGACAGCGCGGTGGATTTGATCCTCGACAAGGTTTCGCGCGAGGGATTTCAAAGTCTCACCCAGGCCGAGCGCGACACCCTGAGCAAGGCCGCCGAACGCCGCAATCCCGACCCATGAACGACGCCGAAATGATCGACTCCCCGGACGACGCGCAACAACTCGCCCGGTTGCGCGCCATCATGCACCGGCTGCGCGCCCCCGGCGGCTGCCCGTGGGACGCAGAGCAAACCCATGCCTCGCTGGTGCCAAATCTGATCGAAGAAGCCTATGAAACGGTGGACACCATCCAGCGCGGCGATCTATCACACCTCAAGGAGGAACTGGGCGATCTGTTATTGCAGGTGATGTTCCACAGCGAACTGGCCGAAGAGGCCGGCCACTTCAACCTCGACGACGTCGCCCGCGGCATCAGTGAGAAACTCGTGCGCCGCCATCCCCATGTCTTCGCCCAAAGCGACGCCGCCACCTCCGATGCCGTGCTCCAACAATGGGATGAAATCAAACGTGCCGAAAAAGGTGACGAGGCCCGGCCATTCCTCCACGGCATCGGCATCGGACTGCCCGCCCTGCTGCGCGCCGCAAAACTCCAACGCAAAGCCGCCAAGATCGGCTTCGACTGGCCGGATGTGGCGGGCGTGCTCGCCAAACTGCGCGAGGAACTCGCGGAACTGGAAGACGCGGTTCTAACAGGTGATGACGCCGCCGTGGACGAGGAACTCGGCGATCTCATGTTTTCGGCGGTTAACCTCGCGCGCTTCCGCAAGACCGATCCGGAGCTTCTCATGGCGGCCGCCAACCAAAAGTTCGAAACCCGCTTCGAGGCCATGGAACTCGACCTCAGGAACCACGGGCTGGAGCTTGCGGATGCCACGCTCGCCCGTATGGAGCAATCCTGGGAGGCGGCGAAACAAGCGCGCTGACTCCCATATGACGGCCTTTCGTGGTTTAGCCTATAAACCACAGATGAACAGGATTTACGCAGATAAAGAATTGACGATAAATCATTTGCAGATTTCGCCCGTTCTCTCAAGTGGTGAGGCACGAATTCCTCGTAACCCTCTTAAAATCTGCGTCTATCCTGTTTATCTGTGGTTCTATTTTCCACTCTAGCAGCCGCATTTCGTGCTTCATGCTTGGCGCTTTTCCCGACCTGCATCGGTCCAATGCAGGTTTTTCACGTTCCCGCATCAGAGGCACTCTCGTGCACTCATTTTAGAAAAAGGTCGCAAAATCCGCCCATTCTGGCCGAAATCTTAAAAAGATGCCGTAAAACTATCAGAAATTGCCCAGATTAGTACACTTGGAATCTCGTATTTTTTATTTTCAACTCTTTGATTTCCAGTGATCATGATGACACGCAATAAAAATTTGGGGGGTGGGCAAGATTTTTCTTTACTCTAAGTGTACTGGAGCCTACAAATCTGCACATCCGGCGCGATTGTCGGCATTTCCCCCGTGACCACTCACCACCAACGCTACAAGGGATTCTTTCCCTACAAGGTCGATCCGAAGTTCCGGATTTCGATTCCGTCGACGTGGCGTCCGGAGGCCGGGGGGACCTTATTCCTGTTGTTTTCCAAGGCGCATGACATGCCCGTGCTCAAGGTTCTGAGCGAGGAGGCCTACAATGCGAAGGTGGAGTTGATCCTGAACAGCGACATGGACCCGGCGGAACAAGGCGAAATGCTCGGTGATTTGGCCATGCTCTGCCGCGAGGTGACCCTCAACGAGCAGAACAAACTCCTCGTGCCAAAAGACCTCAGTGAAAAGGCCGGCATCGCCGCGGAATCCAGCGTGTTTCTCGTGGGGCGCGGCATCTACTTCGAGGTGTGGTGCAAAGACAACTTCGATACCATGCTCGACCTTGTGGCGAGCCGCCGCAAAGCGGACAACAAACTCGGCATTTTCTAACTATTATCTATCACACACCCACAGCAGCAATGTTGTTCACCCCACCAACTCTGACACCCGAGACGCCGCGCCTGCCGACGGCCGCGGTCGTCCGCGCCGGGGCGTTAGAGTTGGGATTCCTTTCACACGGATGCGCGGATTTCCTCGGGACAGGGATGCGCGCGTCTTTTCTAACGGACGTCCGCGCCGCTCCCGGCTGGTTGTCGGCGCGGCGTCCGGTGGATATTTCGGCTGGGCGGAGGATGTTCCCCGGGACGGGACTTCTTTCGCCATTCAACACGATGGTCCGCGCGGCTTCCGGCTGGTTGTCCGCGCGGCCATCGCCATTTTTTCCCGACACACCGGACGCCGCGCGCACACCTGCGGATTTTGCCAAAGCGCCCGACCGCGGGATCTATCATCTTCCGGTGTTGCCCGCGGAAATCGCCACATGGATGGATGCCGGACCGGGCAAATTCATCATCGACGGCACGCTCGGCGGCGGCGGTCACAGCGAGATGTTCCTCAAGGCCGGTGCCACCGTGCTCGGCATCGACCGCGACCCGGAGGCCCTCGCGCACGCGCGCACGCGACTGATCGAATTCGGATGTCGTTTTTCCACATGGGAGGGTAATTTCTCCCGCCTGCAAGAGATTCCCGAAATCCGCCTGGGTGCGCGCGCCGACGGCTTGCTGTTAGACCTCGGGGTTTCCTCACGCCAGCTCGATTCGGCGGCGCGCGGGTTTTCCTTCATGCGGGATGGTCCCTTGGACATGCGCATGGGACCGTCCAGCCCGCACACCGCAGCGCAAATCGTCAACACCTGGGACGAAGCCGAAATCACCCGCATCCTGTTCGAATTGGGCGAGGAACCCAAGGCGCGCCGCATCGCCGCCGCCATCGTGAAACAAAGGTCTGCTAGAAAATTCGCGACCACCCTTGAACTCGCCGCCTGCATCGAGGCCGCGGTCGGCCGCCATGGGCGGACGCATCCCGCGACCCGCGCTTTTCAGGCGATCCGCATGGCCGTCAACGAGGAACTGGAATCCCTGGCCGGCGCGCTGGCCGGTGTGTCATCCGTTCTCAAACCCGGAGGGCGCCTGTTAGTCATCACCTTCCACAGCCTTGAGGACCGCTTGGTCAAACGCTTCCTGCGGCATCGGTCCGCGCCATTCATCGATGATCCGGGCTGGCCCGAACCCCGTCCGAATCCGGACTACCAATTCCAACTTCTTGCTAGAAAGGCCGTCGCGCCCACCGCTGAAGAAACCACCCTGAACCCGCGAGCCCGCAGCGCCAAACTGCGGGTCGCACGGCTTTTAGACCCCAAGCCATGAACCGCCGCCGCGAAGAACCCCGCACCCACACGTCCGTCTTTTTTGCCCTGATTCTAGCAGCCGCAATCATGGCAGGCGGAGGAATCCTGCACGCGTATTACAAAAACCGCCAGGTCCAGGTCAACCGCGAGATCGACGCGGTGGACCTGCATGTCGAACATTGCCGACTGGATATCCGCACCTGCGAGATGCGCATGGATCAACTGCTCAACCGCTTCGCCATCCGCCAGCAACTCGAACAAAACAAATCCAAGCTCCGGCCGATCTCGCTGGCGGTGGTTGAGGAAGTCAATCCCGCTCCACCCGTCCGGCGCAATGTCGCCTCCGCTTCCCCCTAGTTTGTGAAATTATCATTCCACTCCCGCTGCGTCATCCTGTGCTCGGTCCTGGTGATCGGGCTCAGTGTGCTTTCGGGGAGATTGGTCCAGATTCAACTGATCGACCGCCGCCATTATGCGGAGAACTCCCGCAAGGCGTTCGACCGTGTGGAAAAACTCCCCGCGATCCGCGGCATGATCGTGGACCGCCGTGAGGAACCTCTGGCAAAAAGCATCCCGGTTTCCACCGTGTATGTGGACAAGAACCACCTGACAGATCCCAAACTCGCGAGTTATGGCCTTGCCTATCAGGAAGCCTCTGCCGAACCCGGATGGAACGAACTCGCACCCGCCGCACAACGCCGCCGGATCAGCGCGCTGCGCGGCGAAATCCTCAGCGATGAAACCGCCGAGGAGATCGTGCGCAAGCATCTGGCATATGCCATCGGCGTGCTGGCCCGTCCCTTGGGCATGCGCCGCGAGGAACTCCGCGAGGCCATCGAGGACAACAAATCCAAATGGATTCCGGTGGCCAAGGACCTCCCCGAGGATGTGGCCGACAATCTGCGCGAAATGGTCGATGAACACTGGCTTCAGGGCTTTGAGTTCCAGAATTCCATCAAACGCTGGTACACCGCCCCCAACCTCGCCACCCATCTCATCGGCTTCACCGGTGAAGTCGAGGGCAAGGATGATAATGGCAAACCCGAAACCCGCGTGGTCGGACGCTTCGGCGTGGAGGCCACCATGGAGGAATATCTAGCAGGTCGCGATGGCTGGCGTGAACACCGCCGCGACGCCCATGGCTTGGTCGTCCCCGGAAATTCCGCCAGCCTGCTGCCTCCCCGCGCTGGCCTCAACGTGCAACTGACCATTGACATGGGCCTGCAGGCCATTATCGAGGAGGAATTGGACGCCAGCCTCAAGGAGTTCGCATCCACTTGTGGTGCGGTGGTGATGATGGATCCGCAAAATGGCGAGATCCTGGCTCTGGCAAGCCGCCCGCACTTCGATCTCAATCACAAGGAAAACATCGCCCAAAACGGTTTCAATTTCGCCATCCAGGCGATTTACGAACCCGGGTCCACGTTCAAGGTCGTGGCAACCACGGGCGTGCTCAACGAAGGCGTCGCGACACCCTTCACCACCGTATTCTGTCACAACGGCTTGTATTCCGAGGGCAACATCCAGGTGCCCGACCACCATCCCTACGGAAATCTAACACTCGAAGGGGTGCTGGCCAAGTCCAGCAACATCGGTGCCTACAAAATCGCCCGCCAACTCGGGACCAAACGCTTCTATGACTATGTCCGCCGCTTCGGATTCGGCCAAAAAACCGGCATCCAGCTCAGCGGGGAAAGCTCCGGCATCGCCAGAAACACCGGAAACGCCGTGGATTTCTCCCGCGCGAGTTATGGCTATGCCCTGAACGTGACCCCGCTCCAGATGGCCTGCGCTTACTCCGCCATCGGCGGCGATGGCAATCTGCTCAAACCCAAACTCGTCAAGGCTCTCGTCGCCAATGACGGCACCGTGGTCGAAAGTTTTCCGCCGCAAGTGGTCTCGGAAGTGATGAAACCCGAAACCGCGCGCAAAATGCGCGCAGCGTTGCAGAAAGTGACCGAATCCGGCGGCACCGCCACCCTCGGAGCCGTGCCCGGATACAAGGTGGCTGGCAAGACCGGCACCGCAAAACGCCACAACCCCAAAGGCCGCGGATATCTATCAAACAGTTATACCGTTTCCTTCGTCGGCATGCTCCCGGCGGACAAACCCGCGTTCGTCTGCATCGTGGTCATCGATGATCCCCGCACTGACAAGGTCACGCGTTTCGGCGGCACCATCGCCGCACCGGTGTTCGGCCGCATCGCCGCACGCGCCGCCGCTTACATGAATCTGCCCCCATCCGAACCGATCCCCGCCCCGCCTAACACCTCCGCCTCCCGATGACACTCCACAACCTGGTCTCCGCTCTGCCCCGGGTCACGGCTTCCGGCCCGACGGACGTGGAGGTGATTTCTCTAACAGCATCCTCGCGCGAGGCCGCGCCCGGTCTGCTCTTCGCCGCCATCCGCGGCACTTCCATCGACGTCCATCGCTTCATCCCTGAGGCGCTCGCCGCCGGTGCCAATGTCATCCTCGCGGAAACCGCCCCCCCTGCGGATCTCGATCCCTCGGTGAGCTGGCTGCACGTGCCGGACAGTCGCTCCGCCCTTTCCTCCCTTGCATCCACCATGGCCGGCCACCCGTGGCGCGACCTTGCCGTGGCGGGAGTCACCGGCACCAATGGCAAGACCACGACCGTTTTCCTGCTCCACCACCTGATGAAATCCGTGTGGCACCGCGCCGGTTTGTTAGGAACCATCCTCGTTGACGACGGGGAAACCACACGGCCCGCCAGGCACACCACGCCGGGATCGATCGAACTGTCAGGCTTGTTAGAAACGATGCGGGATCACGGCTGCCGGGGGGTGGCGATGGAGGTATCCTCGCACGGCATCCACCAGCACCGGGTCTCGGCCATCGGATTCGACGCCTGCGTTTTCACCAACCTGACCCAGGACCACCTCGACTACCACCGCACGCTCGAGGCATACTATCAGGCCAAGGCCTCATGGTTCCACTCGCTTGCGGCGGACACCCGCGGAAAGAAACCCGTGGCCGTGATCAACGCCGATGACGCCCATGGTGTGGAACTTGCCGCATCGCTGGATGGCAAAATGCCCGTCATCCGCTTCGGCTTCGGCGTACACTGCGATTTCCGGGCTAACAACTTCCGCCAGACCCCGCGCGGCATGGAGTTTGAACTCTCCGCCAAGGGGAAAACCTATCTGGTGCGGGCGCCGCTGATCGGCCGCTTCAATGTTTACAACCTCCTTGCGGCGCTCGCGGCGGCCAATGCCTGCTGCATCCGCCCACGCGAGGCCGTGGCCGCGCTGGCCAACGCGCCGCAGGTGCCGGGCCGGATGGAAAATGTCGGCAATGCCGGCGGTGCCACCGTGTTTGTCGATTACGCGCACACCCCGGACGGGCTGGAAAACGCCTGCCGCACGCTCAAGGAACTCGATCCCCGGCGGCTCATCACCGTGTTCGGCTGCGGCGGCGACCGGGACCGGGGCAAACGCCCGCTCATGGCTGCGGCCGCGATCCGCCACAGCGATGCCTGCATCATCACTTCCGACAACCCGCGCTCGGAGGACCCGCTGGCCATCATCCGTGAAATCGAAACCGGCATGGGTGCCAAAGGCCATCTCAGCATGCCGGACCGCGCCGAGGCCATCGCATATTCTGTTAGAAACGCGCTTTCCGGAGATATCATTCTGATCGCAGGCAAGGGTCACGAAACCACCCAACAGTTCTCCGACCACACGATCGATTTTGACGACCGCAAACACGCGTCCAAAGCGCTGCGGGACCGCGCGCAAGCCATAGCCGACAGCCGATGAAACCTCTAACCGCCCAACAGATCGCGGAGATCCTCGGCACGCAGGTGG
>CAYWLC010000002.1:33832-46316 GCA_964458895.1 uncultured Luteolibacter sp.
GGCCCGATGCGCTCGCGTCCGGCGGGGTCTCCACGGATACGCGCACGTTGGTGCCCGGCGCGGTGTTTTTCGCGTTGCGCGGTGAGAACTTCGACGGGGATGCGTTTGCCGCCTCCGCGCTGGCCGCGGGCGCGCCGGTGGCGGTCGTGCATCGCTGGGAGGGCGATGTTCCGGCGGGCGGGGCGGTGATCGTCGCGCCGGATACGCTGTTAGGACTGCAGCGCCTCGCCCATTGGTGGCGCAAGCAGATCGATCTGCCGGTGGTGGCGGTCACCGGATCTAACGGAAAAACCAGCGTCAAGGATTTTGCCGCCGCAGTGTTATCCCGCCAATTCCACGTTTCCGCCACGCGCGGGAATCGCAACAACCATATCGGGCTTCCTCTAACCGTTCTGGCAACCACGCCGGAACACACCGCCGCAGTCTGGGAAATGGGCATGAACCACCCCGGTGAGATTTCCCCGCTGTGCGAAATCGCCCGACCGAAGTTCGGCATCATCACCAACATCGGCACCGCACACATCGAGTTTCTCAGTTCGCGCGACGGCATCGCAGAGGAGAAAGCGGCGCTCGCCCGCGCCTTGCCATCGGATGGCGTTTTGTTCATGCCCGCGACCTGTGACTATCACGAATATTTCCGCCATCGCACCAAGGCCGCGCTGGTCACGGTCGGCAATGGCCGCGGGCTCGTCCGTGCCGAAGACCTGCGCTTCGAGTCCGATCACACGGATTTCACGCTCGTGATCGAGGGTGAGGGAACCGCTGAAGTCAGGCTGCCCGTCCCCGGACGACACATGGTGACCAACGCGCTGTTAGCCGCCGGGGCGGGTTGGAAGCTCGGAGTCCCGGTGGCCGGCATCGCGGCCGGACTATCCTCCGCCAAACTCACCGGCGGACGCCTCAACCGTTATGATTGGAAGGGCATCACCATCATTGATGACACCTACAACGCCAACCCCGAGTCTGCGGCCGCCGCCATCGAAACCCTGTCGGACATGTCCGTGGTCAACGGCGCGCGCCGCATCATTGTGTTAGGACGCATGGGCGAACTCGGCAGCCACGGCCCGGCCGCCCACCTCCGCACCGGAGAACTCGCGGCCCGGCACAACCTCATGGTCATCGCCGTGGGCGAGGGCGCGGATCTCATCGCCACCGGCGCGAACAACGCCCCCTTCTATCCAAATCTAGCCGATGCCGCCGGGTGGCTTGCCCGCGAGGCGAAACCCGGTGACGTGGTGCTCTTCAAAGGCAGCCGCGCCGCCACCGTCGAAAAAGTCATGAACGCAGCATTTCCCCGAATCTGATGTTACCCGCCCTCTACGATTACTGGTTTAATGCCAACGAGCATGGTGATGCCTGGGCAGGTGCCTTCCGTTTCCTCAACTTGTTCCAATACATCACCTTCCGCGCCGCCAGCGCCGGACTGTTGGCATTCGTCATCTCCATCCTGGTGGGGCCACGGGTGATCCGCAAGCTGATCTCCCTCAAGGTCGGCCAGCCCATCCGCACGGCGGACGAAGTCCACAAACTCGCCGAACTCCACGGCGGGAAAATCGGCACTCCCACCATGGGCGGCGTGCTCATTCTGGGCGCCGTGCTGGTAGCCACCCTGGTCTGCGCGCGCCCGCTCAATCCTTTCGTCACTGTCTGCGCCTGCACCATGTCCGCCTGCGGACTGTTAGGATTGTGCGACGATTACCGGAAGGTGCGCGAAAAGAAATCCGCCGGACTGAGCAGCCGCACCAAACTTTTCTGGCAGATCGTCATCGCGCTCATCGCCGCCGCGTTCATCTATTACAAACCGGAGATCTCCGGCCTCGGCGCCAGCCATGCACAGATCACCGCCGGCGAAGCCGGATTCACCCTCGGTAAAAACAACCCCATCGGCATCGGGGCCATCTGCTTTCCTTTGTTCAAATTCCCGCTCGTCAACGTCCACTGGATGATCATGCCGTTTTTCGCGCTCATTATCGTCTCGTGCTCCAACGCGGTGAATCTAACAGACGGACTCGACGGGCTGGCGACCGGTTGCACCATCAGCGCGGCGCTGTCCTACGCGCTGTTGGCCTATCTCGCCGGTCACTATTTCATGGCGGTCGAGTATCTGGTCATTCCGCACAACCTGTACATCGGCGAGCTGGCGGTCTTTCTGATGGCCCTGGCGGGAGCCTGTTTCGGATTCTTGTGGTTCAACTGTCATCCGGCCAAGGTGTTCATGGGCGACACCGGATCGCTGGCCATCGGCGGCGCACTCGGCACCGCGGCCATCTGCACCAAACAGGAACTCCTGCTCATCATCATCGGCGGTATCTTCGTCATGGAGGCGGTGTCGGTCATCCTCCAGGTCGGCAGCTTCAAGCTGCGCAAGAAACGCATCTTCAAAATGTCCCCGATCCACCACCACTTCGAACTGCTCGGCTGGCATGAAAACCAGGTGATCATCCGCTTCTGGATTCTATCCATCATGTTCTCGCTCTTCGGTCTGGCCATCCTCAAGATTCTCTGAACCATCATGATCCTAACAGGCAAACACGTTGCAATCCTCGGTGCCGGCCGCAGCGGCCGGGCTGCGGCGGCGCTGGCCCTGCGCGAGGGCGCCAGCGTGTCCGCATGGGACATTGCGGATGCGGCGGCAATGTCGGACATGCCGGCGGGCGTGGAGATCCATGCCAATGCCACTGCGGAGCAGGGTGAGGGAGTGACATCGGATTTGCTGGTCGTGAGTCCGGGGATCGACACCTACGGCTCCTATGTCGCCGCGTTTTCCGCGCACGCGGGCGAGGTCATCGGCGAGGTGGAACTGGCCGCTCGTTTCTATCAGGGTGTTGTCATTGGCATCACCGGAACCAATGGCAAGACCACCACCACCGAACTGGTGGCGCGCATCCTCGCCCATGCCGGCCTTGGTGGCACACCTTGCGGCAATTACGGCACGCCCTTCGCCGAAGTCGTCCTCCAGGCCAGCCCCCCCGAGGCGGTTGCGCTGGAACTCAGCTCGTTTCAGTTAGAAACCATCCGCACGCTGAGTCCGTCCGTGGCCGTTTGGCTCAACTTCGCGCCCGACCACATGGACCGGTATCCAAGCGTGGCCGCCTATCGCGCGGCGAAACTCCGGATCTTCGAGTGCCAGGGTCCGCAGGACACCGCCGTCGTCCGCAGTGGCGAGGCCCTGCCTCCTCTAACGGCCAGAACCGTCACATTTTCCACCGAAAACCCCGGTGCGGACTGGCATTCTAACGGAATTCTGATTTTCCATGAGGGGGAAACATGGCTGGACATGGAACACGAGACCAGCCTGCGGGGCCTGCACAACGCGGAAAACGCGATGGCCGCCCTCGCCGCGTGCTCCGCGCTCGGGATTTCCGCGGCCATCATGCGCGAGGCGCTCCACGGTTACGCGCCGCCGCCGCATCGCTGCGAACTCATCCGCACCTTGGACGGCGTGGAGTATCTCAATGATTCAAAGGCCACCAACCTGCATGCGTTGGAAAGCGCGGTGCGTTCGCAAACCCGGCCCGTGATATTGTTAGCGGGCGGCAAGGACAAAGGCCTCGATTATGCGCCGATCCTGCCACTGCTGCGCGAGAAGGCGCTGGCGACGGTGACCTTCGGGCAAATCGCACGGCCGCTGGCCGACTTGTTTTCCGAGGCCGTCCCGAGCGATGCCGTCTCCACCCTGGCGGACGCCATCGCCGCCGCCCGCAGTCTCGCCCCGCGTGGCTCGACCATCCTGCTGTCCCCCGGCACCTCGTCATTCGACCAATTCTCCGGGTATGAACAACGGGGCAATACCTTCCGTGATTTAGTCCATCAACTTATCTAACAACACCAGCCATGAAACTCCACACCCTGCCAGTCAAACGTCGTCCCGTCACCAAAGGAATCATGCGGCGCCTCAGTGCCGTCACCGGCAACCGCAAACAACGGGCCGCAGCGGCTACCGCCGAGGAACTGGAATCCGATAACTTCGGCTCGAAGATCTCGCGCATCCTCACCGTCATTTTCCTCATTCACATCGTGGCCATCGGCGTGCTCTTCATCCATGTGCGTTTTCTCGAAGGGCGGCCCGGAGCAAGCGCGGCGGGCGTGAAGGCGGCTGAAAACAAATCCGCCGGTTCCGCCGCAAGTAGCAACACCGCGCGCGCGGCACTTGTTGGGAATTCGACATCGGTCGCGGGCACCCAGCGGCGCGGAGACCTGCCACGGTTATCCGCCGGAGAAAAACCCTACATTGTTAGAGCCGGCGACAACTATACCCGCATCGCCGCAAGCGAAGAGGTGGACGAAGGTGACCTGCGCCTTCTCAACCAGCACGTGGACATCGGCCCCGGGCTGATCCTGAAAATCCCGCCCAAGCGCATCGTTGCCGAGGAGCCGCCGGAAGTCGCCGCCATCCGCGCGCAAACGCCATCCGACGGCGACCGCGGCCTGGTGGAGGCCGTGGATGTGAGCCATGCGCCGAAGGCCAAGTTGGTCCGTCCTAACACATCTCGCGCAGACGCGGCCCAAGCGATCGCCGCACCGCAGACCGCATCCGGGAAATCCTATGTCGTGCAACCGGGCGACAGCATCTTCCGCATCTCCAGCCGCTTCCATGTGAATCAGGCGGCGCTGATGCGCGCCAACAACATCAGCGATCCGCGCAAAATGAAAACCGGCATGAAGCTGACCATCCCGCAGAGATAGGATTTCATATTTCATATTTCAATCTGACATCTCAAATCTCAAATTTCCCCATCCCCATGGTCCGTCATTGTTCATTTGTCCTGTGTGCCGCGGTAGCCGCCTTGGTCGCGCTTGGGCTGATCATGCTCACAAGCACGGGGGCCTGGGTGAAGGGGTTCGGTCCCTATCATTTCCTGAGCCATCAGGCGCTCATGGTGGGGATCGGGTTGGTTGCGGCGATCGTGGCGTCACATTGGAACGTGGAAAACTTCCGCAAGCTCGCGCCCTGGTTGTATGGGTTGGTGTGCATCCTGCTGATCCTTTGTTACATCCCCGGCGTGGGCGTTTCGGTCTATGGTTCCAAACGCTGGATTCAATTGCCGCTCATCGGCCAGTTCCAGCCGTCCGAGTTGGCGAGGATCGTGGTGGTTGTGTGTCTAGCCACCTGGTTCACGCGATGGCAGACCGAGGTCCACACGTTCTGGCGCGGCTTTGTATTGCCTGGGATGATTGCGGGTATTCCCATCGTGTTGATTGCGGGCGAGACGGACGTCGGCACCGCGCTTTCGCTATCGGTGGTGGTCGGATCGCTGATGTTCTGTGTGGGCACCCGCCTGCGATATGCCATGCCGACCGCCGTGGCGGTGATGGGAGCCGCATGTTGGTATATCTATCAGGACGAGAATCGATGGGACCGCATCCAGACATGGTTGGATCTGGAACACCACACCCAGGATCGCGGCATGCAGCAATGGCGCGCGCTCCTGGCCTTGGGCAACGGCGGCCCCACCGGTGTGGGCCTCGGCAATGGCGTGGAAAAATTTGGAACGCTCACCTTTGCCCACATTGATTTCATTTTCCCCGTGATCGGCGAGGAATTGGGATTGGTGGCCACGCTGTTCGTGGTGGCGTGTTATGTGCTCATCGCGGTGGCCGGTTGCGGCATCGCCATGCAGGCGAAGAACGTCTTCAACCGTTGTGTCGCCCTCGGACTCACCTGCGTGATTGTGGCACCGGCGATGGAAAACATCGCCGTGACCACCGCCATGCTGCCCAACGACGGACTGCCGCTGCCGTTTGTCAGCTTCGGCGGCACCAGCATCATCTTAAGTCTGGCTGCGATTGGCATACTCGTTGGCATCCACCGTCGTTCACAGGTCTATGTTCCCCAGGAATATCCGCTCGCCCGCGAGAAACGCTTCGCAGTGCGTTTGTGAGCGGCTCATTCAGGTGGATTGGTCTGGCGTTGGCCTTGAGAACCGTCTAGGGATCGGGACATGCAATCCGTTGAACACCTTCTCATTCTGTTATTGGTGCCGTTTCTAATCTGGTTGTTGGTCGGGCCTGTCACTGCTCTGGTGAAAGCGGCCGGGGCCCAAAAAAAGGCCGAAAACGCCATCAGTCTGGCAGAAATTCTATCCGCAAGACTGGGCAAGCTGGAGAGGGAATTGCGCAACCTCAAAGACGATACCGTGATCCCGGATCCCCGACGGACCATGGTTCCCGATATGGTCAGGGAGGAAGCGAAACCTGTGCATGAGGTTCCGGAATGGCAGGAGGATGCCGTGCCGCAGTTAGATAAAGCCGTGGAAACCGCGACACCACCGGTCATGCCTCCGCCAATGCCTCCGCCGGTGCCTCCCGTTCCCATGTGGAGTCCGGTGCAGCGCGCGGATCAGGGAGTTCTCGAGTCGTTCGACGTTGCGAGGGAAACGCCCGAGCACGAGGACAATGAGCCGTTCTCGTTGGAACGCTTCATGGGTGTGAAAATTTTCGCATGGCTGGGCGGCGTGGCAATGTTCTTCGGCGTGATCTTTTTTGTGAAGTATGCATTTGAGAACAACCTGATTCCCCCGGCGGTGAGGATCGCCCTTGGATTCACCGCGGGCGCGGGTTTGCTGGTGGGAGGTCTGGCAACCCACCGGCTGCAGAAATACAAAGTGCTGGGCCAGGTGTTCTGCGCCACCGGCGTGGTGATCCTCTACGGCGTGAGCTTCGCCGCGCATGCCATCTATCATTTCCCGGCCTTCGGCACGCTGCCGACCTTCGTCCTGATGTGTCTGATCACGCTGACGGCCTTCCTGCTGGCGGTGCGCCTGGACGCGCTGGTGGTGGCGGTGCTCGGCATGCTCGGTGGTTTTCTAACACCCGTGCTGGTTTCCACCGGACAGGACCAGGTGCTGGGGCTCTTCGGTTACATCGCCCTGCTCGACATCGGCCTGCTGGCGGTTTCGCGGCACGGGCGCTGGCGGTTTCTAACAATCTCCGCCGCCGTCGGCACGGCGCTGATGCAGATGGCATGGAGCGGACGGTTTTTCATGGCAGGTCGGTATTTCGAGGGGAATAAAATCCTCATTCCGATGGGCATCGCGGTGTTTTTCATCGTGCTGTTTCTGGCCTGCATGTGGCTGGAGAGGCGCAAGGAGAGGCTCCAGCCATATGCCGCGGCATCGGTGTTGGGACTTGCGGGGCTCGCAATGTTATTTTCGTTCCGGCTGCTGGCATTCCAACAGGTCGCGGAGCGGTATTTTCTGTTATATGGATTCATCATGGTCGTCCAACTCGCGGTGCTGGCGGCGGTGGTGCTGCAACCGAAACTCGGCGCGGCACAGGTGGCGGCCGCGCTCCTGGTCTTTTTCCATCTGGTGGCATGGAGCCAGGGCAATCTAACAGCATATAACCTGGGCGGCGTGCTGGCGCTCTATCTGGTGTTTGGCGCGTATCACGCAGTGGTCCCGGTGGTGATGTCGCGACGCCTGCAGGGTGACATGGTGGTCATTTCACCGCGGATCGGGCCATGGTTCGCACCACTCACGGTGTTGATGATGCTGGTGCCGTTGTTTCATCTCACTTCGGTGTCCATGGCCATCTGGCCCGCGGTGCTGTTGTTAGATCTGTTAGTCATTGGCCTCGCCGCAGCGACGGGAGCGCTGCTACCGGTGCTGGCGTCGTTGCTGCTCACGATGGGCGTGGCGGCGCTGTGGTTGCTGAAAACCCCTGTTCTATCAGAACCTCTCATGCCGTTTCTCGGTGTGGTCACGGGCTTCTCACTGGTATTCGCGGCGGCCGGCAAATGGCTCACGCGCGGCATCCGGACCGAGGAAGCGAATCTCAAGATGAATACGGCTTCGGTCCTGCCGGTCTGTGCGGGCGTGTTGCCGTTCGGGATGTTGGTTCTCGCGTTGGTGCAACTGCCGGTGGCGAATCCCGCGCCCGTGTTCGGGGTGGCGCTGCTGATGGCGGTGCTTCTATCAGGACTGGCGGTTCTCGGGAAACAAGGACCGTTGGTGTTGGCGGCCTTGTTGTGCACGCTGGTGGTGGAGGCGGTCTGGCATGTGTATCACTTCCAGGCTGACCAAGCGCGGGCGCCGCTCGCATGGTATCTGGGGTTTTATGTTTTGTTCCTGGGCTTTCCATTCGTCTTCCGCAAGGCGTGCGCCGGGCAGGCCGCACCGTGGGTTGCCAGCGCTCTATCAGGCTTGGGCCATTTCCTGCTGGTCCATGACCTGGTGAAACACGCGTGGCCGAATGGCATGATGGGCCTGGTGCCCGCAGCGTTCGCCGTGCCCGCATTGCTGGCCCTGATGGTGGTGATCCGTTCGACCCCGGAGATGGATCGTGACCAACTCCGGCGCCTGGCATGGTTCGGCGGGGTGGCCCTGTTGTTCATCACCCTGATCTTCCCAATCCAATTCGACCGCCAATGGATCACAGTGAGCTGGGCGCTTGAGGGGGCCTTGTTGTTGTGGTTGTTCCGGCGGGTGCCGCATCCCGGATTGCAACTCGTGGGACTCGCGCTTCTAACCATCTGCTTCGTCCGACTGGCGCTCAACCCCGCGGTGTTCACCGACTATCCGCGCAGCGGCACGGCGATCCTGAACTGGCACTTTTATGCCTATGGAATCGTGGGGGCGGCGCAGATTATCGGAGCCGGCTGGTTCACGGACCCCTCCGGGATGTGGACGAAATTCCAGCCACGCGGCGTGTTGTATGCCTTCGGCGGTGTGCTTTTGTTCCTGTTGCTCAACATCGAGATCGCCGATTATTTCACCGCTCCGGGCGCACGTTGCGTCGCCTTTGATTTCGAGGGCAACCTCCCGCGGGACATGACCTACAGCATCGCCTGGGGAATTTTCTCGCTCGGCGTGCTCTTGCTTGGAATCGGGTTCAAATCCAGACACACACGCTATGCCGCCATCGCATTATTGGTCGCAACGCTGGTCAAGGTGTTCCTCCACGACCTCGCTGCCAGCGCGACGGTCTTCCGCATCGGTGCCCTGATGGGCGTGGCCGTCATCGCCTTTATCGCGTCGTTTCTCTATCAACGCTTCTTCGATCGCTCCAAGCTGCCATGAAAACCGCGATATTTTTGTTAGTCATGACGTCGGCCCGCGCGTTTTCCGCAACGGACTTGAATCACACCGCGTGGCGGTGGGAAGCTCCGTTCGAGGTCGTGCAACCCGGCATGGTCCGGCTTGAGGTGACCCCACCGCTGCTCGATGTCGCGCGGACGGACCTCGGGGATTTGCGCGTGCTCGCACCGCAGGGGGCGGAAACCCCGTATCTGTTCGGGCAGGTGCTTGCGCACGCGGGAGTTGTTAGAGAGGCGGTGGATTTCAAGACCCATCTATCAGGAACCACCACGGTGATCGAGGTGTCCGCGGGAACGACCTCAAGGATCGAGGCGGTGGTGCTGGTTTCCCCAGCCGCGGAGTTTTTGAAATCGGTGGGCATCGAAGGGCGCAAGGACGGAGGTGCTTGGGAATCCATCGCACCCAACGAGGTGATTTTCCGCCAGACCGGCGGTGCCGAGCGCATGCGGATGCCATTGGCCGCAGGCGTGTGGCAGGAATTGCGTTTCACGGTGGATGATGGCCGGAGCCAACCCGTGCCCTTCACGGGCGTGCGGGTGATCACCGCCGCGCAGAAACCCGAAACCACCGAGCTGCCGGTAACGCTGGGATCACGCACGGACAGCGCGGCTGAATCCCGCCTCACACTGGATCTGGGCGGCTCCAATCTCGATATTGCGGAATTGCTGCTGGACATCCCGGATGCCGTGTTCAGCAGATCCTGCTGCGTCGCGATCACCACCACCACGCAGGATGCAGGAACGCACACTGAAATCATCGCCAGCGGTAATATCTATCGGGTGGTGGGCGATCACGGGGTGGCGGTCGAGGGCCTTGCGATTCCTATTCACCGACGCATTCCGCAGCGCGTGGTTCATCTAACCCTCCGCAACGGCGACAGCCCGCCGCTGACGATCCAAGGCGCGAAGGTCCGACATCATCCCACGGTGATCGAATTCCACGCGGATCTAACAGGCGCATGGGAGGTGCTGGCCGGGAACCGCGAGGCCAGGACAACACAATATGATCTGGGTCCGCTGCGCGCGGCCATTGCCGGTGTGAGCGGCCAGCGGATCAGTCCCGGCACGCTGCGGGCCAACCCGGATTTCGCCCGGCCCGAGGCCCTGCCCGGGGTTGAGACCACCGGCGCGGGCATCGACCTAACAGAATGGACTCGCCGCCGCGCGGTGACCGCCGCAGCTGGGGTGATCCGGATCGAACTGGACGCACAAACCCTGGCAGCCACCCGAACCGACCTCGGGGACATCCGCTTGATTCAGAATGGCGTGCAGATTCCCTATCTGAAACGACCGGGCACGGTGACGCGTGAGCTGAAGCCTGCTTCAGTAATCGCCGTGAACGATCCGAAGCGTCCCACCGTGTCGCGATGGGAGGTCACGCTGCCGATGGAAGGCCTGCCTGCGGCGGATCTAACAGCAATCTCCACTGCTGCCCTGTTCACCCGCACGTTTGTCGCGATCGCGGAGCGCAAGGACCACCTTGGCAACGCGTGGAGTGAGGCGCTGGGTTCCGCGGATTGGACCAAGTCCGTCAGTGCGGATGTCCCGCTCGTCATGAATCTGGGCGGACGGCGCCTACCCGAAAAGTTCGTGTTGGAAACCGATCATGGTGACAACCCGCCGGTTCCCGTGGACGGAGTAATCGTTCGTTACGCCGCCCCATCGATCACCACCAAATTGACAGACAATGCCCCCGTCTTCATCTATTATGGGAACCCCCACGCCCCGCAGCCACAGTATGACCTGCGGCTTGTCCGCGATGAATTGTTAGCTTCCGAACCCCATGGCACGACGCTCGGCGACGAGGAGATGCTCAAACCGGACACCCGTGAAAAGCGCCGCGTCGATGCCGGCTCGCCGTGGCTGTGGCTGGCCTTGGGCGCAGTGGTGATCGTGCTGCTTGTCATCGTGGCCCGCCTGCTGCCGCGGCCTGATGGCAGGTAGGATGCGCTCATTTCACCTGCACGGGCACGGCGCGGGGCTGTTTGTCCATGAATCCACCGTTGGCGATGATGGTGGTTTTAATGAGATACCAGATCGCTATCGCCAGCAGGAGTGACAGAATCTTTGCGATCCAGTTTTTCGATGGGTTCAACTTCATGAGATGGTTTTCCGGTGAAGAATATGTCGGCGATTTTCTCGCGGAATTGTTTTTCAGTTAGATTGCGGTGAAGCACGCCGAACTCGCAGATCGAGATGCCGCCGGTTTCCTCGCTGACGACCACGGCGACGGCGTCGGTGCGTTCTGTTAGGCCGATTGCGGCGCGGTGGCGCAGTCCGGTCGAGCGGTCCTGCATTTCGCGTTCGGTGACGGGGAACACGCAGGCTGCGCCGGACACGCGGTCGTCGGCGATGATCATGCCGCCATCGTGCAGTGGGGCCTTGGGATGGAAGACGGTCATTGCCAGTTCCGGGGAGAAGCGCGCGTCAAGGATGACGCCCGTATCGAGTTGTTCCTTGAGGCTGACATCGCGCTGGATGGCGAACAGCGCACCGATGCGTTTTTTGGAGAGGTTGATGACGGTGTCGGCAAAGCGTTCCATGAAAGCGACGCGGCGTTTTGAGGAGAACGAAAACAGCGGGTTGCTGCCGAGACGGGCGAGGCCGGTGCGCAATTCCGGTTGGAAGATGACGAGCAGGGCGAAAGCGAGCAGTTTGGCGGACTGGGTGATGATCCACTGGATGACATCAAACTTCAGCACCACCGAAATCAAGGTGAGGGTGATAATGATGGTGCCCAGGCCGACGAGGATCTGCGCGCCCCGGGTGGCCCGGAAGGTGCGGTAGATTTGATAGATACAGGTGGCCAGAAGAAGGATCTCCGTGCCATCCCGCCAGTGATCTTTGAGAACGTTCCACATGGAAGTGTGCTACAGGGGAAGCTAGCCCGTGATCCGGGTGTCTGACAATCACGGAAATTCGCACTTCACCTCTTGCGGCGCACACGCGGCTCGTTTTAACTCCGTTCATGCACCAAGAGATCATGCTCACGCGGGAGGTTTCCGCCATCCAGATTCCCAGCGGGGACAGCTTGTCGCTGCCTGCGGGCACCGCAGTGTTCATCACCCAGCGGCTTGGCGGGACCTACACGGTGGCTACCTCCCAAGGCCTTGCGCGGATTTCCTCGCAGGACGCGGATGCGCTCGGCGTGCTCCCGGAGGACGACAAGAAAAAACAGAAATCCGCCGATGCCCTCAATGATGCCCCTCTTGAAGAACAGGTGTGGGACCAACTCCGTGGCGTCTATGATCCGGAAATCCCGGTGGACATCGTCAATCTCGGCCTCGTTTATGACTGCGGTCTGGAGATGATTGATGGAAAAACCGTCGCGATGGTGAAAATGACGCTCACTGCCCCGGGGTGTGGCATGGGCCCGGTGATCGCCGCGGATGCCCAGGCTAGGATCATGGCCATCGATGGCATCGACGATGCCCGCGTGGAACTCGT
>CAYWLC010000003.1:0-29917 GCA_964458895.1 uncultured Luteolibacter sp.
CCGTGCTCGGCGGCATTTGGGCCGACCAATCATGGGGCCGCTTCTGGGGTTGGGACCCCAAGGAAAACGGCGCGCTGCTCATCGTGTTGTGGTGCGGACTCATCCTGCACGCCCGCTGGGGCGGCTTCATCCGCCAGCGCGGCCTGGTCTGCATGGCCATCCTCGGCAATGTCATCACCGCCTTCTCATGGTTCGGCGTGAACATGTTAGGAGTCGGCCTGCACTCCTATGGCTTCATGGACAAGGCCTTCCCATGGCTCATCGGCTTCTGCATCAGCCAGGCCGCCATCGTCCTCTGCGCCCAGATCCCTCTAACAAGATGGAAGAGCTTCGCCAAACATGGCGGGGAATAATCAACCCCTGATGACCAACGCCTCTCCTCACTCCCTTGCATCACCCGGCCTGCTAGGCGGCGCGTTGATCGGGGGCGGCAGCGGACCGACCCCGGAATCGCCGGTGGCGGACTGGGTGCGGATGGCCCCGGCGATGGCGTGTGCGAGGTGCTGGCGATATCCGGGCTCGGCGATCAGGCGGCTTTCGGCCGGATTGCTGAGGTAACCGCCTTCTAACAAAACACAGGCAATCTCCGGGTTGCGTGTGAGGCGCAGTCGGCGGCGGACCAGGCCGCGGTTGGCATTTTGTGCGGGGCAGGCGGCGCACATGGCGTGTTGCAGGCGGCTGGCGATGCCATAACTATCGACCCGCCAGTAATAGCATTCCGGGCCACGGAGCATGGAGCGCCCGCTGTTGAAGTGCATGCTGACGAGCACGGCGGCACCCGAACGGTTGGCACGCACCACGCGATCATCAAGGTCCACGAAGGTGTCGTCACTGCGCATAAGGATCGTGCGGAAACTCCCACCGAGTTCGGACCGGATGCGTTTCACCATGTCGAGCGTCAGGTCTTTTTCCTTCTGTCCGGTGTGTGGACTGATGGCACCGTCATCCTTGCCACCGTGCCCGGCATCGAGGATGATGGTCGTGAATCCTCCGGGTCCCGGGCGGTGACCCCAGACATCGTGCCCGGATGAAGAACGAGCCGATGGCGTGGTCACCGCACAGGATGCGAGAAAAACCGCAATGGCAAGTCCGACGCAGGAATGGATGAAAAAGGGCATGGCTGCTTCTTTCAGGATTCCGACCGGATGGAAAGCTTGGGATTGTTTATCGAAACGCGGAGGCGCGGAGGTCGCAGAGGGAAACGCTGAGATTGCATGGGTTGGTATTGGGCAATGATGGTTTTCAAATATTATCTCAATCCTAGCATCTCGAACATGCTCCGCGCTCCCTCTGCGGCCTCCGCTCCTCCGCGTTTCGATTCATTGCAAATCCATGCTGGAAGAAAATCTGTTCATGCCCTTACCTTCCGGTCATGACCGCCGCCGCTGCCGGATTTTCAATGCCGCCCGAATGGGTCCCTCAGGAGGCGGTCTGGCTGTCATGGCCGGTGGATGATCCGCGCCACTGGGGCGGCGCGAAACGTGACATCCTCCGCGCCAAATTCGCGGAAATCACCGCCGCCATCTCCCACTACGAGATGGTTAGAATCAACGCGCCCGAAATCCAACATGCCGCCATCGCCACCGCCTGCAACCGCGCCAAGGCCGTGCCGGATCGTGTCGAACTCTTCGATCACCCGCACAACGACGTCTGGTGCCGCGACCACGGGCCGATCTTTGTCAAACACGCGACCCGCGGCGAGGTGGCGGTCACCGATTGGGGCTTCAACGCATGGGGCCGTAAATTCGCGCCCTGGGATCTGGACGACGCCATCCCGTCCCGCATCGCAGCGGCCCTCGGCAAAAGGGTGTTCAAGGGCGGCATGATCCTGGAAGGCGGTGCCGTCGAAATCAACGGCGCCGGCCAATTGCTCACCACCGAGGCGGTCTTGCTCAACCCTAACAGAAACCCGGAGCTGTCCCGTCCGGAGATCGAACAACTCCTGCGCGACGGCCTCGGCGTCAGCGATATCCTCTGGCTCAAACAAGGCATCGAGGGCGACGACACCGACGGTCATATCGACGACCTCGCACGTTTCACTGACGAGCATACCCTGCTCGCCAGTGTCGAGCGCTCGTCCAACTCGCCGAACCATGCGGTTCTAACTGAAAATCTGGCGCGCCTGCGTTCCTTCCTCGGCCCTGACCACCGTCCTTTCGAGGTGGTCGAAATCCCGCTGCCAGAAGCCTGCGAGGTCCCCGGTTGTCAATGACGGCGTGCTGGTCCCCACTTTCCGCCAGCCCCACAACGACGACCGCGCGCTGGGCATCCTCCGCGAAATGTTTTCTAGCAGAAAAGTCACCGGCATCGATTGCCTCGATCTCGTCGAGGAAGGCGGAACCCTCCACTGCATTTCCCAGCAGCAGCCGGCGTGATTATGTTGAGGAAATCCGCTGGGGTTGGCTTTACCCCAAGTGTCGGGACCCATCAACCTGTCAGCAGCCCCGGCCACCACGCTTTTGCCTTTCCTCGCCATGCCATGGCTGGCAGCCTCCATGCGTGTCCAGTCCCGTGGAAAGCCCCGGCCGCATTATTTTGGTTCCCACGCCCATCGGCAACATGGGCGACATCACTCTGCGCGCCCTGGAGGTGTTGAAAAGCGCGGACCGCATCGCCTGCGAGGACACCCGGCATTCCGGGACGCTGCTCGCCCACCACGGCATCTCTGGCAAGCCGCTCGTTTCCCTGCACGAACACAATGAAGCGCGCCGCGCGCCGGAACTCGCCGCTGCCGCCCGCGCCGGTGAAACCATCGCGGTCATCAGCGATGCCGGCATGCCCGGCATCTCGGACCCCGGATACCGCCTCGTCCAGGCCGGCCTCGAATCCGGCGTGCCCATCGAAGTGCTGCCCGGCCCGTCCGCCGTCATCACCGCGCTCATCGGCTCGGGATTCCCCTGCCATGCGTTCCGCTTCGGCGGCTTCCTGTCGGTCAAGACCGGCAAACGCCGCGCCGCTCTAACGGAATGCCTCGCCTCCGGCGAAACCGGCATCTTCTTCGAGTCGCCCCACCGCCTCGTCTCGACCCTGGTCGTTCTAACAGAAATCAACCCTGCCGCCCGCACCTGCGTCGCCCGCGAGCTGACCAAGAAATTCGAGACCTACCACCGCGGCAGCGCCGCCGAACTGCTGGCCTATTTCCAGGCCCACCCGCCCAAGGGTGAGATTGTGTTGCTGGTTAGCGCGGTTTGAACTATCAGGAACTCTATCAAAAAACGCTGGAGGGCGGACGTCTCGTCCGTCATGATAGATCATGGACGGGATTGCCACCCTTAAGATAACTGCCGTGCCGCCTGCAGGGTGTTTTTCATCAGCATGGCGATGGTCATCGGCCCCACGCCGCCGGGCACGGGGGTGATGGCGGAGCAAAGCGGCGCAACTTCCTGATAGGCGACGTCGCCGGTGAGGCGGTAGCCGCTTTTTTTGCCAGGGTCCTCGACGCGGTTGATGCCCACGTCGATGACCACGGCACCGGGTTTCACCCAGTCCGCCTTGACCATTTCCGGGCGGCCCACGGCGGCCACCAGGATGTCGGCGCGGCGGCAGATGGCGGGCAGGTCCTTCGAACGCGAGTGGGCGATGGTGACGGTGGCGTTGGAGTTCTTCGAAACTAACAAAAGCGCCATCGGCTTGCCGACGATCATGCTGCGCCCGATGACCACGGCCTCGGCTCCATTGGTGGAAATCCCCGCAACTTCTAACAACTTCATGCATCCCGCCGGCGTGCAGGGCACGAAACCGGTGGGGTCCTCCAACACGAGCTTGGCGACGTTTTCCGGATGGAAACCATCAACATCCTTGCGCGGATCAATGGCGCGGATCACAGTCTCCTCGTCGATGTGTTTGGGCGGCGGCGACTGCACCAGGATGCCGTGGATGGCGGGGTCGGCATTGAGGGAGCGCACCACTTCTAACAATTCCTCCTGGGTCGTGGTCGCGGGCAGTTCGATCTTGCGCGAGAGGAAACCCAGATCGGCACAGGTGCGCGCCTTGGAGCCGACATAGACCTGGGATGCCGGATCGTCTCCGACCAGGACCACGGCGAGGCCGGGGGTGACGCCTTTGGCTATTAGAGCTGCGGTTTCGGTGCGGCACTCGTCGAGCACGGCGGCGGCTACGGATTTTCCATCGAGGATTCGGGGTGTGTTCATAAGAGGTTTGGCGGGGGTGTTTTAGGCGTCGTCGGTGCCCTTGACGAGCATGGATTCGATGCGCAGGCGTTCTTTTTCAAAGGCGGCCTCATCCAGCTTGCGGGGCAGGTGGATGGCCTCGGCAAAGGTCACCACCACCCGGCTGAACGGCTTGGGAATCACAAAACGGTCCCAGGTTTTCAGGCGCCACGCCGAGGAAAACCGCACATGCACCGGCACCACCGGCGCACCCGTGGCCTGCGCCAGCTTGATGAACCCGGCCTGGATCCGGTAACGCGGGCCACGCGGGCCGTCGGGCGTCAGGCAAACGTCAAAACCGTCTAACAGTGCCTGTTTAAGCCCCACCAAGGCCGCCACCGCGCGCCGCGATGAAGATCCGCGCACCGCCCCCATCCCGAACACCGCCATGGCGCGGGCCACCAGGTCCCCGTCATGGCTGGCACTCGTCAACGTGACGGCCTTGCGGTGGGAACGGCAGATGCGATTCCATGCGGCGGGCACCGTGAAAAACCGGTTGTGCCAGAGAATATAGATCACCGGCGGCACTGCGGCATCCGCTTGGCTGATCCCGCAGAGGTCGCGCACCTCGAGTCGCAGCGTGGCGGTCAGCAATTTCATCATCCACCCGATCGCCACACCGCCAAGGGTGCTCCTGCGGTCACTGCGAATCTCACTGCCTTTGTTCCTGCCCATCGGTGCAGCCCGACGTTTTGCCATGCGCCCGGGTTTTACAAGCCCCGCGGTGGGGAATGGCACAAAAAGCGCCGCGCCAGGAAATCCCCGGCCCGGCGCGAGCCTTAAGGGGCATGGACGTCGCGTCCATGCTGCCGTAAGCGCGGCAAATGTTAAGGGGCATGAACGGGGAAAGATCGTCATGTCAGAAATCAAAATTCAAAAATCCTCAATCATCATTCGTCAATCATAAGCGCCGGTGGAAAAATCAGGAGGGTGAAATCTGGAAATTTCTTGAATCTTTGGAATTATGTTAGAATAATTGGGTCTGGTAACAGAGAAATCTAGCAGTATTATTTCGAGTATTTGAAGTGTATTTGATTCGTAACATGTCGGGACGTGATATCCGGGAGGCTTACGAGAGCACCTTCGTTTTGAAATGCTTGATTTGTCAAGGTGATTTGGACGGCGCGTGCGTCTATCAAGGGGTGAACGCTGAAAAGCTGAAAGGCTGAAACACCTGAGGACCTGGTGGCGGCTCTATCGGAGTCATCCCAGCCCGCATTTGCCGCGACTTGGGCAATCGGCGGATCGGAGTCCGCCGCTACTTAAGGAGGACGGACGTCTCGTCCGTCTTGAAAGATCATGGACGAGACGTCCATGCCCCTTAAGGGCCCATGTCTTCGCATGGGATCGCTCATTCGCCATTCGCCATTCGCCATTCGCCATTCGTCATTCACCTGTCCACACTCTTCATGCGCCCGTATTCCGCCTTGTTGTGAAGATATACTAACCAAAAACTGGCATGATCCACGATTTTCGCCGGCGGCAGGCCGGCGATGCGCCGCCACAAGCGGTCGATTGGCAGAAACACGCGGTTGGCGGGGCCGGTTTCCTGGAAATACAGGTCAAGCGGTCCTTTCCAGCGGATCGACGGCGCGCCGAGCCAGGGGAACGAGGAGCGATAGACCGGCTCCCTTTCTGCGGACAGCGAGGGCTCGCGCGTGTCCACCAGAATGGTGTATGCGACGACGTAAAACAGGACGACTGTTAGAATTCGGAGCAATAGCCGTTTGATCTGGTTCATGACAGTTCCTCAATGTCCTGAAGATCCTTGGGGCGTCCGCATGCCAGTTTGTTAGTTTTCAAATCTTCAACGGAAATGAACGGCACCTCAAGGACGCCGATTTTCACCATCTCTCGCCGGGAATAACAATCGTCAAACTCCACGCCGGGAATTCGGGTGAACAATTCGAGGCGCATGGGCTCGAATCCCATGCGGATGATTTGTTTTTGTTCCGTGATCATGTCGGATGAGATGTCCGTTCCCGCAAAGCCGAAATCCAGCAGCACGGCCACCACCCTGCCCGCATTTTCCGGTGAGGCATCCAACCAAATATCAAGATCTCCCGTATAGCGGGGGCGCGAGTAATGAACGACGGCATATCCGCCGATTACCATGAACCTGACCTCATGGGAGAGGCACAAGCTCAAGAAATCTTTGAAGTCGGAGGCTAGTTTGATCCGGGCCATAAAATGGTTCGCGCAGGGATTCCAAGGCATTGAGTCGTTCCGCAGGCGTGGCATGGTGCCAATAGGCGCGAGTTTGCTGCTCGGCCTCCTCGAAACTGCCAGCAAGTTCCAAGGTCCAGTGCGCACGCCGGTATTCCCTGCGCTGTAATGACGTGTGCGATGCCATGCGGGAAATTAGGCTACAGCAATCCACAGCGCAAGAAAAGAACCTGTCAGATTTTCCGGGCTTTAGGCTTTATTGCGGAGGAAAAAATCGATATTGACTCCTGACACTCCATCGCATGCCTAGTCTCCACCACCATTCCCTCGCCGCGATGCGGCGTCTCGGGCGCATGCGCTATTCCGCCGTCGAATTGCTGCTTGCGATTACGCTGTTGATCTTCGTCACCCCCTTTATGCAGGAACTGCGGCATGGCGAGGGGATTGAGGCTTTG
This sequence comes from uncultured Luteolibacter sp., assembly GCA_964458895.1. Lineage (GTDB taxonomy): Bacteria > Verrucomicrobiota > Verrucomicrobiia > Verrucomicrobiales > Akkermansiaceae > Luteolibacter. The sequence continues at coordinate 6,791 of CAYWLC010000003.1, forward strand.
CTGATGACCCTGGTGTTCGTGTCCGCGGTGTTTGTGATTGGCGCGAGCCGCAGGACCTGCTGGACGGCGGTGGCCATGGTCATTCCGGCGGTTGCAGCCCGCTGGCTGGAACATTGCATCCCCTCCTACTGCCCGCCGTGGCTGGCACCCTCCTTGGGCATGTGTTTCGTCATTTTCGTGGTGTTCCACCTCGTGCGCTCCAACTTCAAGGCGCGCGAGGTGGACGTCCAGGTACTCTGCGCCGCGCTCTCCGTCTACTTTTTCCTCGGCCTGCTCTGGTCCCTTGCCTATGTGCTCGTGGGCCGCATGGACCCACACGCCTTCAACTTCGCCACCGGGCCCGAGGCCAACCACGCCATGAAGCGCTTCAATTCAATCTATTTCAGCTTCGTGACCCTGAGCACCGTCGGCTACGGAGACATCACGCCGGTCTCGAAAGTCGCACGCATGCTGGCCGTCACCGAAGCCATGACCGGTATGATCTACATGGCCGTGTCCATCGCCCGTCTCGTCGCGCTTTACTCCACCACCCCGCAGAAAAACACCTCCGATCCCTCATGAACCGACTCCCCTCCCTGCGGCGCATCCTCCTGTCCGCCATGGTTTTTCTAACATCATTTTCAAACGTGTTAGAATCCGCACAGGTGGCCGCACCCTTGCCGCCCGCGCTGCCTCGGCCCGGTGCCGGAAGCACCCCGACCAAGGTCCAGTATGCGGTGTGGCTCGGCGATGTCACCAAGATCGACAGCATGGAGCAAACGTTCCGGGCGAATTTCCTGATGGTGTTGCGCTGGCAGGACCCGAGGCTTTGCCACGATGGTCCGGACATCAAAAAAGTCCCGGTGGATTCCATCTGGAACCCGCGCCTGCTGATCACCAATGAGGTGATGCAAACCACACGCGCCCTACCCGAAATCGCCGAGGTCGCGCCCGACGGCAACGTGATCTACCGCCAACGCTACTTGGGAACCTTCTCGCAGAAGCTCAACCTGCGAACATTCCCCTTCGACAAAGCCAGCTTCCACGTGACCATGGTCTTGCTCGGCCATCCACCGCAGGATGTGCAATTCGTCCCCGACCCGCTGGCCGTGAAACTCGGGATGCCCGACGGCGTCGGCCGCGCGGAAACCCTCACCCTGCAGGACTGGCGTGTGCTTTCCGTCACCGCGCACCCGGAACCCTACAAGGCATCGCCCGGACTCGAACTCGCGGGATTCATCGTGAACTTCACCGCCGCCCGCAATGCCCAATACTTTGTCCTGAAGGTCATCCTGCCCCTCCTCCTCATTGTGATTATGTCATGGTCGGTGTTCTGGATCGACCCCGCCGATTCGAGCCCGCAGTTCAGCATCGCCGTGACGTCCATGCTCACCCTCATCGCCTACCGCTTCGCCATTGAGGCCAATGTCCCGAAACTCCCCTACCTCACCCGCCTCGACGCCTTCATTCTAACCAGCACGGTGCTGGTATTTTTCGCCCTAATCGAGGTCATCCTGGTCTCAAGATACGCCCGATGCGGCCGGCTCGAAGCCGCCCGCACCCTCGACCGCGTCTGCCGCTGGGTCTTCCCGCTGGTCTTCATCTGTGGCATGCTCGTCACCTTGTTAGAATGACAGCCCGGCGTTTTACCGCTGCTTTTCTTTTCGCCTTGATATCCACCCCATGAAACACGAAAATCGCGCCAATCCTCAAGGAATCTCACACACCATGAAAACCAACGCCCTGTTATCCATCCTCCTGCTCGCCCTCACCGCGGCCTGCTCCTCGACCCGCTACACCGTGGATCCGCCAAACGCTTCCGCACAACAAAATCCTGACGCCCTGCTCAAGGCCATGTCCCACAAACTGAGCGCCGCCAAACAAGTCAGCTTCCACGCCAAACGCACCGTTGACCCGGCTCTGGCCAAAGAACTCGGCCTCCAACCACAGACCGATATCCACGTGATCGCCGCCAAGCCTGACAAGGCCGTGGCCCACTCGGTCTCCAAAAACGACACCCAACACATGTACTTCGACGGCAAACAATTGACCCTGGCCTATGACGCCCGCAAGGTTTACTCCACCGTGACGCTGAAAGCCACGCTCGACACCCTGCCGGAACGTCTCCAACACGGCTATGGCTATGTGCCCCCGCTCGCCCAGTTCATCGTCAACGACACCTACAAGGGCCTGAAATCCCGCACCTCGGGCATTGCCTATCTCGGCACCGGCACCGTCACCAGTGGCAATACCCAAACCAAATGCCACCGCATCGCCCTGGCCGGCCCCAACGGGGACTCCGTGCTGTGGTTGTCCGCAGATGACCAACTGCCGTGCTTTCTAACTGCCACCACCAAGGGCTCCCCCGGCGCCAATCTCGAAGTGCTGTTCTACGGTTGGAATCTAACCAACCAGCCATGCAGCGGTGCCTTCACTTTCAAGCCCGCGCCGGGCACCACCGCCATCGACATGGTGAAAACCGCAGACATGGTCCGCACCCATTGATGCGTTGTATCCAGCGGACGATGCCATGGGGCTTGCCGCCTATGCCCAAAACCATTTCATTAACCGAACCAACACCCAAGCCAACCTAACAACCAACATCATGAAAACCATCAAACGCCTGACCTTCCAGTGCCTTGGCCTTGCCGCCGTTTCAATGCTCGTTTCCAGTTGTGCCGCACCGGCTGGCAATACCGGTGGCGAGAAACGCACTGACATCCATGCGATGACGCGCCAGACTCTGAGCGAACTTTATGCCTCCAAACCCGAAGCCCGGCAATTGATTGAGAACAGCGCGGGCTATGCCGTGTTCAACCAGATCAACGCCAAGGTGCTGGTGGTCGGAACCGGCAACGGCTACGGCATCGCCGTCAACAAATCCAACGGCCGCGAAACCTACATGCGCATGGCCGGCCTCAGTGCTGGCTTCGGTGCCGGCCTCATGAACAGCCGCACCGTCATCGTCTTCCGCAAGCCCTCCACCTTCCACAAGTTCATCACCAGCGGCTGGTCCGCCGAGGCCGACGCCCAGGCCTCCGCCGCTCTCGACCGCAAGGGCGCGGGAGCCGGCCTCGCCATCAATCCCTACGTCGATCCTGTCGTCTATCACATCACCCAAAGCGGCGTCGCCATCTCCGCCACGGTGGGTGCCGAAAAGGTCTGGCCGGACAAATCACTCAACCGCTAACAGAACCTCTCGACCTCGCCCAGGATGGCCTCCTGCTGGGACTCAACATCAGGTTCTAACATTCCATTAAGGAGGGAGGACGGACGTCTCGTCCGTCTTGAAAGATCATGGACGAGACGTCCATGCCCCTTATTAAATTTCTGCTAACCGCGTGAAATTCCCAATGAGTTGCCGGGCGGTGGCATGATACGCGGGGGAATGCTTGGAGAATTCCACAATCATATCCTCCGCATCCGGCGCGGTGGATGGGTCCCCTTCGGCCCAATCCCTCACGATGGGTTCCGTGACCTCGGGGTGGAACTGCAGGCCCCATGCGCGGCGGCCGATCCTGAACGCCTGGTTGGAACAGGCCCGTGACGAGGCCAGCCGGATTCCTCCGTCAGGGATGTCAAAACTGTCGTGATGCCACTGGAAACTGTGGAATTCCCGCGGGATTCCCTCGAACAATGGATCGGTCTTGCCATGGTCTGTTAGATCGACCGCCTGGGTTCCAAACTCACCCCAGCGGCCGGACGCCACCCTGGCCCCCATGGCCCCCGCCAGCAACTGCCCGCCGAGGCAGATCCCCAGATAGGGAATGTCCCTTGCCACCGCCCTCCGGATCAGCTCCTTCAATGCTGTTAGAAACGGGTGCGCGGAGTCATCGTTGGCACCCATCGATCCGCCCAGCACGATCAGGGCGGAAACATCATCCGGACCGGGAAGCTCTTCCCCCAGATACGGATGCACCATCGCATAGGGAACCGGCAAAGGATCAAGGATGATGCCCGGAGGTACCGTGGGGTCGTTCTGGATGACATAAAGCATGCGGTATGGGGCGAGGGGCTGAGGGGGCCCCATACCCTACGCACAAAACATGCCATGCATCGGAATTATTTTGGGGTGCTTCATGAATTCCGGTGGTTTTGTTTCAAGCAATGAAGAAGCCGGGAACGAAGGTGGCGCGCTCCCGCCGGGAGCGCATGCCTGGGAGGTGGAGTGGTGAAATCCAGGTGGCAGTCGTTCCGCCTTGCCCTGGACCATCCTTGCGCCTTGGCACTGTCCGCGCTCCCGGCGGTAGCGCACCACCTTGCTCCGCGCTCTCTTCATGGACACCTCGGCAGAAATGTTAGATCTTGTCATCTTAGGACCCACGACAAGGGTCATCGCTTGATGGGCCTCCAGAGGAATTACGGACGGAGGGGAAGCGGGAATTCTTCTTCCAAAGATCATGTTGGAATTTCACCGCAATGTGTGGGAGGGTGCAAGACCACGCCATGGCGCGCGTATGGATGAAGAATGGCTCGATCCTCAGCACAGACCGGTGCAGGCAGTATCCTTGCGATGCCAGGATGCAGGGGCGGATTATCCTCAGGCGTGGCCATCCGAGCCATGGGGTTCTTGAGCGTGCTGTGGGTGTGGGTGGCGACCCCGGTGGCACTGGCGGAGGGGGAAACGGTTGACGGAGTGTATGAGAGTGCGGTGGCCCCGGTCCCGGCCGGGCGCTTGGATGAACTTGTCTTTGCCAAATTGACCCAACTGGGTGTGCGGCCGGTGCTGTGTTCGGATGCGGTGTTTGTGCGGCGCGTTTATTTGGATGTGATCGGCACCCTGCCCACGGCCAAGGAGGCGCGGGACTTCATCAAGGATCCGGACACGGTGAACAAGCGCCGGGTCTTGATCGATCGCTTGCTGGCGCGGCCGGAATTCGCCGATTATTGGGCGATGCGCTGGGGCGACATTCTGCGAATCAAGGCGGAGTTTCCGGTGAATCTCTGGCCCAATGCGGCGCAGGCCTATCACCGATGGGTCCGCGCAGCGGTGGTGGCGAACCTGCCGTACGACCAGTTCGCCAGGGAACTGCTCACCTCAAGTGGCAGCAACTTCCGGGTAGGACCCACGAATTTCTACCGTGCAATCCAGAACCGCAATGCGACAGGCATCGCGACCGCCGTGGCCTTGACGCTGATGGGCGCAAGGACCGAGAAATGGCCACCGGATCGCTTGGCCGGGATGGCGGTGTTCTTTTCCCAGATCGGATACAAACCCACCAACGAGTGGAAGGAAGAACACGTGTTCTGGGATCCGCTGGGGACCAGCACCTTGCCCGGCAACATCGCACCCGGCCGCGCGGCAATCGTCCCGCCCCCGCCTGCGGCACCCGCTAAACCTGTGCCACCTCCAGCGCCCGCCACCCCCGCAGCACCAGTTAAACCCGCAGCACCTCCCGCGCCAGTGAAACCCGCAGCACCGGCGAATCCAGCAACACCTGCGGCACTGGCCGTTCCACCCAAAACTGTCAGTTTTGCCAAGGCGACGGCAGCAGTGAAAAGAGGCGGCGGGCAGAATGCCCGCGCCACCGTGGCCCGGGCATTCTGCCCGGAGCCTTCAGTCACGGAACCCTGTGCTAACCTGACAGTATTGGCCGTAACGCCCAAACCCGCTGGACCCGCGGCACCCGCGACGCCTGTCGTAACGCCCAAACCCGCGGTCACTGCCGCACCTGCCGCACCTGCATCGCCCAAACCCGCGGCACCTGCGCCGCCCACAGCTCCCGTACCTGTCGCAGCTTCCGCTGCAGTGCCTGCGGCACCGGTTCCCCGAGGACCACAGGTGGCGAAATTACCGGATGGCACAGTCGTCCAGTTGTTAGGAGATCGGGATCCGCGGGGGGTGTTTGCCGACTGGTTGCTCGCTCCTAACAATCCGTGGTTTGCCCGCAACATGGTGAACCGGGTGTGGGCGTGGCTGCTGGGCCGCGGCATCATCCACGAGCCCGACGATATCCGCGATGACAACCCGCCTGGCAATCCAGCCCTGTTAGCGTGGTTGGAGGGCGAGCTGGTGGCCAGCCACTATGATCCGCAACGCCTCTACCGGACGATCCTCAACTCGCAGACCTATCAGCTATCGAGCGTGCCGCACAACACGAGTCGCGAAGCCGAGGCGAATTTCGCCACTTATCCGTTGCGCCGCCTGGATGCGGAAGTGTTGATCGATGCGATCAACCAGATCACCGGCTCGACCGATCTCTACACCAGTCCGATCCCTGAGCCTTTCACCTATATCCCGGAGGATCAACCGGCGGTGGGGATCGCCGATGGCAGCATCACCAGCCCGTTTCTGGCCTTGTTCGGGCGCTCGGCGCGCGCCACCGGGTTGTTCAACGAGCGCGACAACCAGCCGGTGTCCGCGCAGTGGTTGCACTTGCTCAACTCCAGCCACATCCAGCGGAAACTCGAACAAGGACCCAAACTCAAGGCCTTGTTAGAATCCGGTCGCAGCCCGGCAGCCATCGTCGAAGAACTCTACCTGACCATCCTCTCGCGCTTCCCCACGCCGGAGGAAGTGCAGCTCGCCGAGGCCCTGGGTCAGGTGCAACCGGTGAAACCACCGCCAAAACCCGCCCCAGCCGCTCCCGGCACTGCGGCCCCGGCGACTGCCGCAGCCCAGCCACCCGCCAAACCCGTGGTGGTGAAACGCCGCGAGGATTGGGTGGACCTCGCATGGGCATTGCTCAACAGCCCGGAATTCCTCTATCGTCACTAACAATCTAACAAAAACCTGAGGGCGCCCATGAGTACCAAACCCCGATCCCCTTTCCCCGTTGCCAATCCGCTGGGGATGAGCGTGAGTCTTCCGCTGACCCGGCGCGACGCCTTGCGCATCGGCGTGTTCGGCACGGCAGGAATGCTTCTGGCAAATAATTCGTTAGGGGCGCAAACGGCGGCCCCGCCGGTCATTGCGACGGTCCCGCCGGTTGTTGCGAAAGCCAAATCGATCATCCAGATCTTCCTGTGGGGCGGGATGTCGCACATCGACACCTGGGATCCGAAACCGGAGGCCGGCCGTGATTACATGGGCGAGTTTCTCAAGGCGATTCCGACCAACGTGGATGGCATCCAGATTGGCGAGTTGTTCCCGCAGTTGGCCAAACAGGCGGACAAGTATGCGCTCATCCGGAGCATGACGCACCGCAACAACGGCCATGAAACGGCGGCTTACCTGATGCAGACGGCCCACGCGCCCGGTGAGCGATTGGCTTACCCGAGCGTGGGGGCAGTGTTTTCCCTGTTCAAGAGTGCCACCTACAAAGGCCTGATCCCGCCCTACGTGGTGCTGACCCAAGCGCAGGGACGCTTTTCCGAGGAAGGTTTCCTGGGACCGAAGCTCAAACCCTTCGCCACCGGCGGTGACCCGAATGCCGCACGCTTCGAAGTGGAGGGCGTGGTTTCCCGCGGCATCACCGACTCCCGGCAGCTGGCCCGGCGTGAGTTGCTCCGGAAATTGGACACCATGGGCCATGCCATGCCCGGCAGCGTGCCGCTGCAGGTGTCGGAAGCGGCCAAGAAACAGGCCTACGAGTTGATCCTCGGCGAGGGCAAGGAAGTGTTTGATCTAACCAAAGAGAAACCGGAACTGCGCGACCGCTACGGGCACCATACCTTCGGGCAGGATTGTCTCGCGGCGCGCCGCCTGGTCGAGGCGGGCGTCCCCTACATCGTCATCAACTATCCGGGCGGCTGGGACACCCACAGCAACCATTTTGCGACCATGCGCCGCCAGTGTCCGCAATTGGACCAGGGCTTGGCGATGCTGCTGGCCGACCTGAAGGACCACGGATTGTTAGAGAGCACCATCGTCTGGTGTTGCGGGGAGTTCGGGCGCGGCCCCAAGGTGGATTGGCAGCCACCGTGGAATGGCGGACGCAATCATTACGGCAATGTCTTCACGTCGCTTGTCGCCGGCGGCGGATTCAAGGGCGGGCAGGTGGTCGGTTCGTCCGACAAATGCGCCGAAGAGGTGAAGGATCGCCCGGTTTACCCGGTGGATCTGTTAGGCAGCATCTACGCCCTGGGCGGCATCGATGTGGACGCTAAACTGCCGCACCCGATGGGATTTGAAGCCCACGTGTTGCCGACCGCCGAAGAAGGCGCGAAGTCCGGCGGAATTCTAACAGAAATCATGTGATGACAACCCGGTGGCGATGGTTTGTTAGGATGGGATTGGTTGGCGGACTGGCGCTGGCCCTCTGTCCGCTGGCGCACGCGCAACGACGCCCGTATCTGGGTTATGCCTTTCCCGCGGGCGGTCAGGCGGGGAGCACCGTGCAGATCCGTTTGGGGGGGCAGGATCTGGATGCCTGCACCGCAGTGACAGTGACGGGCGGGGGAGTCAGCACCCGGGTGGTGGAATATTACCGGCGCTTGGGCAATCAGGAGACCCAGTTGTTGAATGAACAATTGAAAGAACTCAAAAAGGCGGCACCACCTGCACCCGCGACCATGGCACCCGCGATGATGACGGAAAACCCGGCCATGATGGCCACCATGGCAGACACCAAGGAAGCCGGTGGCGGCAACCCGGCGGCCGCAACCCAGGATCTGATCGCGGAGATCGAGCTGCGCATCCGTGAGAGTGTGCCAAACCCCGCGTGCGCCTCCATCGCCAGTCTGGTGGTAGTGGAGGTGGTGATCGCACCCAATGCCCTGCCCGGCCCGCGGGAACTCCGCTTGGTCACCGCGCACGGCATTTCCAATCCCTTGGTCTTTCAGGTGGGGCAACTTCACGAATACGCCCGCAAGCCGATGATTTCGGCCACCTTGCAAGTGCTCGGGAAAGAAGCGTCAGCCCTCCGCAAGCGGCCACCGGACGAGGCGGAGGTGGCTGTTGAATTGCCTTGCACAGTCAATGGCCAGATCGCATCGGGTGAGGTGAACCGCTACCGCTTCAAGGCCACCAAGGGCCAGCGACTGGTGTTTTCCACCCAGGCGCGCCAATTGATTCCCTACATCGCCGATGCGGTGCCGGGTTGGTTTCAGCCGGTGCTGGTGGTCACCGATGCCCAAGGACGCGAACTCGCTTATGCCGACGATTACCGCTTCGAGCCGGACCCGGTGATCTTCTTCCAAGTGCCCCAGGATGGGGAATACACGTTTGCGATCCACGACAGCATCTATCGCGGTCGCGAGGATTTTATCTATCGCATCACGGTTGGCGAAGGACCGTTCCTAACCAGCCTGTTTCCGCTCGGCGGGACACTCGGCGCGGCGGAAATCCCCACGATGGCCGGTTGGAATCTCCAAAATGCCAAGCTGGCGGCATTGCCCGCCGACGCCGGACCGGGGCTGCAATCGCGCATGGCAAACCGCGGCGGACAGGCATCTAACACACTTCCGTTCTCCCTTGACCCGCTGCCCGAGGCCTTCGATCACGAATCTAACAACACCGTGGCCGCCGCACAACGGGTGGCCCTGCCGGTGATCGTCAACGGACGCATCGCGCAGGCGGGCGATTGGGATTTCTATCAGCTCACCGGTGTGGCCAAACAACAAATCGTCGCGGAAGTATCGGCCCGCCGCCTGGCTTCTCCGTTAGATTCCATCCTCAAGCTCACCGATGCGTCCGGCAAGGTGCTGGCGTGCAACGACGATTGTGAGGATCTAGCAGCAGGTGTGAACACACATCACGCCGATTCCTGCCTTGCGGCCACCCTGCCCGCCGATGGCACCTATTTCATCCACATCGGCGATACCGCGTGCCATGGTGGAGAGGAGTATGGATACCGCCTGCGCATCAGCGCCCCGCAACCGGATTTCGAGTTGCGCGTCGTGCCCTCCAGCGTCAGCGTGCCGATCAATGCCACGACCACCGCCAGCGTGTATGTGGTTAGAAAAGACGGCTTCACCGGGCCGATCCGGCTGGAGTTAAGTGATCCGCCCGCGGGCTTCTCGGCGGCACCCGTGACCATGGCGGAAGGCCAGGCGATGACGCGCATCACGCTCAAGGGCGGTGCCGTTCCCACCGCGGCCCCTGTCCGCCTGACGATTGTGGGTCGCGCGAAGGTGGGTGATCGCGAGTGGGTCCATCAAGCCGTGCCGGCCGAGGACCGGATGCAGGCATTCCTGTGGCGGCACCTGGTGCCCGCGACCGAGTTGCTGGCCATGATTCATGATCCGAAATACCAACCGCCGCCCAAGCGCGTCGCCCCCGAGCGTCCGCCCCCGGTGGTCGCCACCCATCTAACGCGGGAAGCAGCTGCCACGGCCGCCGCCATGCTGCCTTTGGTCGGGCCGCCCGAACCCACCACCGAGTTGCCATTTGTGGGCCCGCCCGCACCGCCCAAACCGCAAAAGTTCACCAAACAACAAATCGTCGGGCGCCTCAAACAACTCAAAGGACTCTATGAGGAATGCCTGCTCACCGACACCTTCTACGATGCCAAGGTCAGTGAATGTGAACTGGCCCAGTGAGTGGGAGTTAATGGTTATTTGTTAATGGTTATTAGTATTCCCGACTGTCAGGGCGCGCGACCGTCCCGGTTGCGGAATGCCTGTGAGAAGCCGAAGCGGGGCGGGGGCAGTGAAAAGAGGCGGCGGGCAGCATGCCCGCGCCACCGTGGCCCTGGCATGCTGCCCGGAGCCTTCAACGGTGCCGTCACCTGGCCGAAGAGCGCCCTGTTCGTTGGAACCTATGTGATCGAAGTCTCATCCGACCTCTCTAACTGGGAACCCGCTGATGTTAATTACGCGGACAAAATCCAGGATAACAGATCGCGTCATCTCAGCTCACCAGGATCGCCTTTTCGGGGCAGACCTCGCGGCAGGCGTTGCAGCGGGTGCAGGTGTCGGTGAGGATGCTGTGTTTCTGATAGGGAGTCATCGGGATCGCGTTGACCGGGCAATGCTGCGCGCACAGGGTGCAGCCGATGCAGTCGTCGGTGACCGAATAGGTGATGAGGTCGCGGCACTTGCCGGCGGGGCAGCGGCCGTGGAGGTGGGCTTCGAACTCCTCGCGGAAAAACCGCAGCGATGACAGGACGGGATTGGGGGCGGTTTTGCCGAGGCCGCAAAGGCTGGCGCGGCGCACCATGTCGGATAGAACTTCCAATTCCGCCAGATCGGAGTGTTTGCCCTTGCCCGTGCAGAGGCGTTCGAGGATGTCGAGCATGCGGCGGGTGCCGATGCGGCAGAAGGTGCATTTCCCGCACGATTCGCACTGGCAGAATTCGAGGAAATAACGCGCCATTTGCACCATGCAGTCGTTGTGGTCGAGCACGATGAGTCCGCCCGAGCCCATGATCGCGCCAACTACTGTTAGAGACTCGTAGTCGATGGGCGTGTGGGCGTGGGAGGCGGGCACGCAGCCGCCGGACGGGCCGCCGATGAGGACGGCCTTGAAGGGCGCGCCATCCGGGGTTCCTCCGCCGATGTCCTCGACGATTTCGCGGATGGTGATGCCCATGGGCACTTCGATCAGGCCGCCGCGGGTGATCTTGCCAGCGAGCGCGAAAACCTTGGTGCCCTTGGAGGAGGGGCTGCCGATGGCGGCATAAGCATCGGCACCATGGCGGATAATCCACGGGACATTGGCGAAGGTTTCGACGTTGTTGATGAGTGTGGGTTTGCCTTGATAGCCATGTTCGGCGGGGTAGGGTGGTTTGAGGCGCGGGATGCCGCGGCGCCCTTCCATGGATTCCAGCAGAGCGGTTTCCTCGCCACACACGAATGCGCCCGCGCCTTCGAACACCTCGAGTTCAAATGAGAAGCGGGAACCCACGAGGTGTTTTCCTAACAGACCATGCTCGCGGCACAGGCGCAGGGCTTCGCGCACGCGGCGCACGGCGGAGGGATATTCCGCCCTGACATAAATATAACCTTTGGAAGTCCCTGCGGCGAAGGCCGCGATGGTCATGCCCTCGATGATGCGAAAGGGGAAGGACTCCATTAACATGCGGTCCATGAAGGCTCCGGGATCACCCTCGTCGCCATTGCAGATGATATATTTACCGCCGGCGGGCATGGCGTTCACGATCCGCCACTTATGTGCGGTCGGGAATCCGGCGCCGCCGCGTCCGCGCAGGCCGCTGCGTTCGATGGTGTCAACGACCGCATTGGGTGTTAGATTTTCGAGGCACTTGCGCAGGGCGGCGAATCCGTCATGGGCGAGGTATTCATCGAGTCCCAGGGGATCGAGTTTGCCGAAGTGTTCGGTGGCGATGTGTTGCTGGCGTCCGAAGAACGCGGCCGCGCGCGGGCTCGGGTTGTCGGGAGTGCGCCCGGGGGTGGCAACGGTGGTTTTGGTTTCACCGGACAGCCAGTCGAGTGTTAGAGCCGTTCCGCGGCGCAGCCACGGCAGCACTCCGTGCGGTTTGAAATGCCGCCGCAACAGAGGCTCGACCGCGTCCGGAGTGATGCCGGAATATTGGACGGGGGCGTGTCCGGGGCGTGCGATTTCGATCAACGGCGTGCGGTCGCACATCACGACGCAACCGACACGTTTGATCGTGGCGTTGAGGTGGCCGCGGGCCACGGCGTCCTGCAGCGCCTCATGGGTCCTGCCGCAACCCCGGGCGATGCAGCAGGAGTCGAGACAGATGCGGATCTCGCCCTCGGGATTTGCGGGCGGCGTGGGTGTTAGATGGGTCCTGCGGCGTTGTTTTTCACGTTCCTCCTGGCGCAGGAAATCCTGCAGCATGCCGGGTGTTTTTTCGCGCGTGAGGTGGGCGTGGCTGTGATCATTGATCTGCACCACCGGGGCCAGCGTGCAGCAGCCGACACAGAACACTTTTTCCACGGTGAACATGCCGTCGGTGTCGGTATCCTCGTCATCGGGGATGTGGAGGTGCTTGCAGAGGGATTCGTGGATGTCTTCGGCACCACGGATGTGGCAGGCGGTGCCGTTGCAGACCTTGACGTGGTGGCGGCCCATCGGGCGGTGGCGGAACTGTGCGTAAAAGCTGGCAACGCCGGTGAGTGTGGCGGGCTGGATGGATGTGAGATCGCAGACGCGGCGCAGCACCGCATCCGGCAGATAGCGGTAGTGGGCTTGCAGCGCCTGCAGGATGGGCAGCGCCTGTTCCTCGCCGCCGCCATAGCGCCTGACGACCTCCTCGACATAAGCAAGGTCAGGTGTCTGAGGTCGCGCGATATTTCCGTTAGATATCATCTTTGTTTCCGATACAAAACAGGTGTTTGTTGCCGCGCAGATAGATCCGGCCGGGGGCGAAGGCGGGGGAGGCGCCGGTTTTCTCATCCAGTTCGGCGCGGCCGGTTTCCTTGAAGCCCGCATGGTCCGCCTCGCCGATGAGGGTCACACCTTCGTTGGTTAGAAGATGGATTTTTCCGTTCACCCATGCGGGAGAGGCTTGGAACTGGGCGTCGCTAGAGTATTTCCACAGGTGTTTGCCGGTCAGTGCGTCGAAGGCGTGGAGGACGCCAAAGAGCATTGTGTAAACCCTCGGGCCGTCGCAGAGCAGGCTGCACAGGTCGGGCTTGCCGTCATCCTCGTTGGTCCAAACGATTTTGCTTTCCGTCACGTTGCCGTTGCCGTCCGGTTTGATGGCCGCGACGCTCAACTGGTCGCTACCGACATAAACGAGATCATTGGCAAAGGTCGGCGATGCGGCGATATCGCCCCTCATGCATTCCGCTTTCCATAACTCCGCGCCCGTGGCCGGATCGTAGGCGATCACCCAGGGATTGGCGCAGGTGATGATCTGATCGCGGCCCTTGCAGGTGATGATGATGGGGGATGCCCATGATCCGGGGACCGCTCTCGGAGTTGACCACACGGTCTCTCCGGTGGCGGCGTCCAGCGCCATGATCTTGGATCCCTCGGGCTTGTCCCGTCCCTGGTCGAAGAGGACGATGACGAGGTGATGCCATGATGTTAGAGAGGATGCGTATCCATAGGTGCTCTCCGGGGTGCCGAGGTTGCGCGCCCAGAGTGGTTTGCCCTCGGCGGTGAGGCCGGCGATGTCGCCATTGGCGAAGATCGCGAACACCCGGCGACCGTCGGTGACGGCGGTGGGCGCGGCATAGCCGGTGGCTTCCTCGACTTTAGGTGCTTCGGCATGATCGCTTTGTGGCGTGCCAACCGCTTGTTTCCACAACAGCGCGCCGGTGACGGCGTCCAGGCAATAGACCTCGCGGCGTTTCGCGGTGGCACCTGTTAGAAACACGCGCTTGTCCCAGATGACCGGCGAGTTGTGGCCTGGCAGGTCGATCTGTGTTTTCCAAAGGATGTTTTTGCCACTTGGACCGTCCCATGTGGTTGGCGTGTTGGTTAGGGTTGTGCGGCCGTTGCCCCCCGGTCCGCGAAAACACGGCCAGTTGTTGGCGATTTCATCCGCTGTGGGCAATGATGCGGCGTCACCGGTGGGAGCGGCGGTGGCGGGAGTCGGGATTTTAGTTAGGTCGCCCTGCCACAGGGTGGTGGTACTCCAGCCGAGGGCGATGGCGAGACCAGCCAGAGCGAGGGAGGCGCCGGTCACGGCTTTGGCGGCGGTTGCCGCGGTGCGCACCGGGTCCTCGGGGCGGGCTGATAGGTTGGGAACGACCAATACCGGATGGCGCAGGCGGAGCGCGCCTTGCAGGGACAGGAGGAAAAGCACCGAGCTGCCTAACAAAATCCAGCTGCCACGTGCGGCCAGCATTTCGCGGCGGAAATAATCGTGGCGCAGTTGTTGGTCGAGCGTGCGGATTTGTTGTTTGAGCGTGTCGTTTTTCGGGTCCTTGCGCAGGGCGGCCTTGAGCGGGAGCAATTCCCGGGATTCGACCAGGCGCACCCTGCCATTGCCCGGTCCGCGGTGGAGGTGGTATGAATTGACCATCAGCGTGGCCGCGAGAACGAGCGTGAACGCTCCGGAAATCCATGCGATGCGCGCGCAGCCCACTGACTTGATGTGGCGCGGGGACGCGGGGGTGAATGTGTTAGACGAAGGCTCCGGGCGGAATGCCCGGGCCACGGTGGCGCGGTCGTTCGCGTTTCCATCAGCCATCGTTTCCTCCTTTCTGCGGAAGTTGCACCGGGATACCGCGGCGCAGGAGTTCGTAGGGACAAGCGGAAAAACACCTGGCGCACGACACACAGCGTCCGTGGTCTGTTTCGTAATCGGTGGTGGCCGCAGGGAACAAGACGCGGGCGAGTTTCAGGGCCAGCACGAGGCCGAACGCGGCACCGATGATGCGCCCGAGCACCAGGAAGCGCGTTTCCATGGCGGAGGCTTGTGCGAGGACCGCCTGGCGTTTGGAGCCGTGCTGGCGGTAGGCGGTGAGTTCGTCCGGCGGAGTGCCGCCGAGGGTGCCATGTTCCTGTTGGAGAACGAGTGCGGCTAATTCTCCGTTAGGGTGGACCGGCACCGACGCGATGCCGACCTTGCCGCCGATCACGGCGAAGACCAGGGTGGCGAGCGGCAGCATCAGCGTGAGCAGCACGATCCTGCGGCGGCCTGATGCGATGCGTTCGCGACCTTGTTTGGGTGGCATCGGCGGATTGAGCGCTCCATACGGGCAGGCGCTTTCGCAGAGGCGGCATTGGGTGCAGGTGTCAGGCGTCACGGTGGGCCGCCATCTGGCGAGGCGGGCTGCCGCGTCTAACAAAGCTCCGTAAGGACAGAGGTAGCGGCAATACGGCCGCCCGACAAACATCGACAGCACCAGCAGCGCCGCGCCGGCGATGAGCATCACCTGCGGGCCGGCCATGCGGAAGATCCCGACGAAGGGGTCGAACCTGCAGGTGAGGAACAAGGCACCGGTGGCAGCTAACAGAACGGCGAGGGCGAGATGGATCCACGGCAGCATCCGCAGGATTTCATCGAGCCATGAGGGGACCTTGAGCGGTTTGACCAGTGCCAGATCCTGCAGGGCGCCATGCGGGCAGACGCCGGAACAAAAACTCCGCCCCCAAATGAGCGCGACCGCCAGCGGCAGGGCGAACATGGCGACCACCCCCATGGGGACCGCGTATCCCGGGTCGGCGATGCCGAGCGCGACATTCTGGATCGAGCCGATGGCACACACGCATCCGCGCCGCCAGAAGCCGAAATACGCCAGGCACACCAGCGAGAGGATGACGATGCCCCGGCGCGAGCGTTGTTTCAGGCTGAGCCACGTGGCCATGCCGAGGCCCGCGGCGAGCACGGCGATATCCAACCAGTCGATCCCGCGCGGTTGCGAGACGGGTGTCGCGGTGACCGGCAGCACGTGGTCGGAAAAATCCGGTGGGGGGAAACGTTCCGCGCCGAAGGCCGGGCCCCAGATGGCTAACAGGAAAAGAGCGGCGATGACAACCGGCCAACGACGAGTCATTTGCGGGTTCCTCCTTTTCCGCGCAACAGGTAGGGATTGCCGGCCGGGACCCTGACGAACGCCTGCGCCGGGCATGCGGTTGCGATCGCGCAGATGTTGCAGTTCACACAACGGTCGTGTTGCACCTGGAGAAAGAGCGATCCGTTGCCGAACATGTTGCAACCTTTCACGCACTTGCCGCAACCGACGCAGAGGCCCGCGATGATACTATATTCATAGTAGGGATCCTCGATGAAGGTGCGCTTGATGGCGCCGGTCGGGCAGAGCTGGTTTTCCGCGCCTTCGTCGAGATTGATCGGTTCCGGATCGAAGTAACCGGTGCAGAGTTTGCAATAGCCGCACATGCCGTGGGAGTGGGTGCATTTCACGGCGGAGACCTTGAGCACGCACTCGGTGGCGCAGCGCCCGCATTGGATGCAGAGGTCGGGGTTGATCTGCCAGCGGGTTTCGCTGTTATTTTCGCGGGCGGAAAGCAGGCCCGCGCCGGAGCCAATGCCTAACAACCCGAGCGCGCGCACGCCGTTTTTGAGCAGGCCGCGGCGGTTGAGGTTGGAGGATGGTTCCGGCATGATGTCAGTTTTTGGTTTTCATAATGCGCACGGTGCCACCGACCCCATCGAGCACGAGCACGCGGCCTTGCGGGTCGATGGCGGTATAGATTCCCGAGCCTAACGAATTCGGGGTTCCCGCGTTGGCGGCATTCAGGTATTCCGGAAATGCCTCGGGTCCCGCGACCAGGCCGGTGAAATTGCCATCGGGATCATATAACTTCACGCGTGGCAGGCCTTTTTCGCAGGTGACGAAAGCGCCATCGGGGAAGATATCAAAGCTGACCGGATTGCAACAACCGCAGAAGCCCTCGACCGCGAACGACGATTTGCCCCAGCCTCCCTCAAGGTCGCCTTCAAAGGTATAGGCTTCGATCCGGTGTTCACCCGGATTGGTGACGCGCAGCAAGCCGTCGGGTGCCATGCGCACGCAGAAATACGGGCTTGGCACCCGGAAACCCGCGATGTTGCGGGCGGGATCTTTTTCACCGATCACGCCGGTTTTGTTGCCTGCGGAGTCGAGTTTCAGCACCACGCGGTTGCCCGCATCGGCCACGAAGATACGGTCGCCGACAAGGGCGATGGATGTGGGGAGGAAATTCTCAGGGTAATCACTCCAGATCGCGGTTTCCGTGCCGCTGTCATCAAGGACTGAGATTTTCCCGGCCATGCCGGCGAGGATTTCCCCGGTCTTGCCGAGCGCGATCGAATGGACCGGTTGATCCATCTCGATGGTGAGAAGGGGCGCGCCCATGTTAGAAAACCTGCGGATGCCGCCGGTGCCTGCGACCCAGATCGAGCCGTCGGGACCGGCGGTGAGGTTGCGCGCGCGTTCTAGGCCGCAGGGGAAACGCATGACTTCCTCGTAGCGGATGAGTGCCGGATCGGATTTCTGGTAACGGGCGACGTCGTAGGTGAATTCGTCGCCAAGCGGCGGAGTGGCGGTGCCTTGGGGTTTGCCGGGAAAACGTTTGACGGCATAGCCCGCCAAACCTCCAAGGCCAAGGAGTCCTCCGCCCCATGCGGCGGTGCGCAGGAACGCCCGCCGATCCGCGCCGGGAACTGGGTCCGCAATGGGAGTGGGTTCGTTGTTAGAGGGGTTGTCAGACATGGCCGGGTTTGCGGGTGGGCTGTTTCGCATCAACAGCCTTGGGCAGAACGCAGCCGGAGAACAAGGGGCAGGCACCGCAGGGGTGGGTGCGCGCGCAGTTGCCGCGGGAGCTGCGCCACGCCAGCATCGAGGCCGCGCCGCCGAGCAACGCCAAAGCGCCGCCGCGCAGGCCGTTGCGGAGGAATTCCCGCCGATGGATCATGGGAAGATTATGTTCAGGTGGGTTCATTTCTTACTCAGGTCGAGGCAGACCATACGCGTCAAATCTCTAACAATCAAGCGGCTCCCGGCCATGGCCATGGGTCCCCAGGCGTCGTGGCCGGTGAGCACCCTCGCGCGGGCCAGGGGTTGGAACCCTTGGGGCGTGGCCTTGGCCATGGTCAGCCAACCGTTGTCGTCCATCACGAAAATCCTGCCCTGGGCCACGAGGAAGGGGCCGAGGCCGAAACGATGGCCGCTGTCGCTGGTCCAAACCACTTTGCCTTGCAAGTTGAGGCAGACGAGTTCGCCGTTCGGGCGCACTCCGTAGAGGTGGCCTTCATACAGGATGGGGGTTTGCTGGGTCGCTCCGAAGGTGTCCGCATCGAGCCGGAATGCCGGCTTGGCCTGGAATTTCCCGTTTGCTCCGGTGATCTCCAACATCATGGCTCCAGCCTCGTATCCTCCTGATAGAAAAATCCGGTCATCCGGCACCGGCACTGGCGAGGCCACGGTGGCGATGCTGATTTTCCAATCCGTGGTTTCCCATAACAACGAGCCGTCGTCGGCCGCCACGCCCGCCACGCCGCGCGAGCCGCAATAGACATAAGTTTTGCGCCCCGCGATGGCCATCGGTGTGATCGAAACATGGGTCATTTTCCAGTCGTGCGGGTTCGGGGTCTTCCAGAGCAGCTTGCCAGTTGTTAGATCCACCGCGATCATCAGGCTGCTGCCGCACGGAGCGAGGATCACCCGGTCGCCGTCGATCAAGGGGCACTGACCCGCATACCATGCCGGCACGGTGGCTCCGTATTCTCTAACAAGATCGATGCCCCAGCGGAACTTCCCCGTGGTCGTGTCGAGACAGATCACATGGCACTTCGGGCCGAGGCTCACGACGCAATCTGCGGTGACCGCAGGCACCGTGCGCGACATGCCGTGGTTGCGCTTGACGGCGAGCGGATAGGAAAATTTCCAGATCTCGCGGCCATCGGCAAGCGACAGGCAGCGCAGAGAGTCACATTGGGCGGCGCGGTCGTAATCTAACAAAAACACGCGGCCTGCGAGGACTGCGGCACCGGCATAACCCTCGCCCGCGTCCACGGCCCAGAAGGGTTTGGGTTCGCCGGCGGCCCAAGAGTCGGCAAGGGGTGTTAGGTCGGAGGATATGCCGTCGCGGATCGACCCGCGGAAACATGGCCATGCACCCGGGATGGCGGCAGCGGAGCCGGGGCCGGTGGTGAGTATGGCTTTTTCGAAGGGTGAGGCGGAGCCGGTCTCGAGGGCAGCTTCGTTGTCGGGGGCCGGGACGCGCATGGGAATGCTGTCATCGGGCAGGCGTGTGGTCCAGACATAGGCCAGCAATGCCGCCGCCGCAAAGAGCAGGGTTCCGGGCAGAAATTTTGTTAGAATGGCCTGATTGCGAATCATTTCACGATTTCGCCCGCCATGTCTGGCGCACGATGCCTTCCATGGAGCGGTAGATTTGTTCCGGCTCGGTTGCGCCGTCGTTGACGGCGAATTCGACGAACATCAGGTCCGGCTTGTGATCGAGCACATCCTGTTTCAGTCGATAAACACCGAGGTCCGAACCGGTGCCGCCGATCGCCGCGTTGATCTCGGTGAATGCGGCTTTCGGCAACGGCAGAAGGAAAAGCAGGGGTTTCATGTGCGTCTTGTCGGCGAAACCCGAAGCCGGATCAAGTGGAGAATGCGGCAGGAGCGAGGAATATCACCACAACCCGTATTTCCCATAGGTCATCACATAAACTCCCATCATCAGGTTGGCGGTGGCATGCATGACCACGCACGCGCCCAGGCTCTTGCTACGGACGCAGAGCCAATAGGTGAGGCTGCCATAGACAAACGCCGCCGCGTAATCGACCGGTGCGTGTGCGGCCATGAAAAACCCGGTGACGATCAGATAGGATTTCCATGACGCGCGGCCGAAGGGCTGGCTCCAATAGTTCCCCTCCCAGTCGCAGATGAAGCGCATGAGAAAACCGCGCCAAAAAATCTCCTCGACGAGTGCGACCACGACCACCGCGCGCAGGAACCTGAAAGCGGTCGCCATCGAGCGCAGCACCAGGTCTTCGAAAATGCCGGGATTGAAACCCTCCCTGCGGGACTCGACGCCTAACATTCCCAGGAGTCCCGTGGGTTTTCCGGTCAGGCCCAGGTGATCATAGAGCGTGGTGGGCAGCAGCCAGATGACGATGCCCGCCACCCCGCATCCGACCGCCACCAGGTTCCATTTCCACGACCACGAGAACGTGTAGTTTTTCCAATAATGCAGCAGCAGGGCCAGCGTCACGCAGGTCTGGATCGGATAGATCAGATGCGCGGGGTCCCGCCGCCACCACGGTGCCGCGGGATGGTTCCAGCCGAAGGTTTCAGTTGCCAACATGAGCACGAGTGAGAAACCCATGAACACCACCAGGGGGTTCACATGCGCCCGGGTGAGGCGTTCGGGGTCCTTGGCCGCGTGGGGGGCTTGCATGTGGTTAGAGTTTGCCGATGAAGCGTTCGATCCGGTCCGTGGCGGTGCGGATGTCATCGAAGGCCGTCGCATAACAACAACGGAGGAAACCCTCGCCGGAAGGGCCGAAGGCGCTGCCGGGCACGCAGGCAACGTTCTCCTTTTCTAACAATCCAAGTGCGAACTCCCCGCTGGTCAGTCCGGTGCTGCGGATGTCCGGGAAGACATAGAAGGCGCCACCGGGCAGGTGGCAATCGAGGCCGATCTCGTTGAGCCTGCGCACGAGGAAATCACGGCGCTGGTGGTAACTGTTGCGCATTTCCAGCATGGAGGAGGTGCCGTGTTCCAAGGCCTCGATGGCGGCGTTCTGGCTCATGATCGGGGCACAGAGCATCGAATACTGGTGGATTTTCATCATCGCCTCGATGATCGGTTGCGGCGCGCAGGCGTAACCGAGGCGGAAGCCGGTCATGGCAAAGGCTTTGGAAAACCCGTGGAGCAGGATGGTGCGTTCCCGCATGCCGGGCAGCGAGGCGATCGAGACATGCGCATCGTCGGTGTAGCGGAGTTCGCTGTAGATTTCGTCTGTTAGAACGATCAGGTCGTGATCGACGGCGAGTTTCGCGATGCCCTCGAGGTCGGCGCGGGTGGCGCAGGCACCGGTCGGATTGGTCGGGAAATTGAGCATGAGCAGCCGGGATTTCGGCGTGATGGCGGCGGCGAGTTTTTCCGGTTTGAGAGAGAAGCCGTCCTCCTTGGTGGTGACCACGGGCACGGACACGCCGTGGGCCATCACGATGCTGGGGCTGTACGATACATAACAGGGTTCGTGATAGATCACCTCGTCGCCCGGGTTGATCAAGGCGCGCAGGGCGAGGTCGATGGCCTCGGAAACGCCGACGGTCACGATCACCTCGCGGGCGGGATCATAGGACACGTTGAAAAAGCGCGCGACATAACGGGCGATGGATTTGCGCAGGGCCAGCAGGCCGAGGTTGGAGGTGTAGGTGGTCTGGCCTTTTTCGAGTGAATAGATGGCGGCCTCGCGGATGTGCCATGGGGTCACAAAGTCCGGCTCGCCCACACCGAGCGAGATGACATCGTCGCGGCCTTGCACGAGTTCAAAAAAATCGCGGATCCCCGAGCGGGGGATCGAGGCGATGTTGCGTGCGATTTTGGCGGTGTAGTCCATAACAAGCCGTCCGCAGGGCGGCGCGGCATCTTCACCCGGATCCGCGGGCTGAGTCAATGCCGGGGCGGGGGGGATTTTCGCGGATCATGGGGCTGCGGATTTTTTAGCCGCAAAAAGTCACAAAACTCGGGAAAATCCTGATTCTTTTTTCGCGTTTTTTGCGCCTCTTTGCGGCTCTCAAAAATGACGCCGGGATCTCACACGAAGCCACGAAGGAAGAGTAGAGTTTGGAATCAGGAAAGCAGGAAGGCAGGAATAGAGGGCGGCCGCGCCTCTCTTCGCTTGAAACTTGACTCTTGAATCTTGTGTTTCTTGTTAATGGATGAGTGAAATCGAAACGCAGAGCCGCGGAGGTCGCAGAGGAAAACGCGGAGTTGTTCAGGAGCTGCCCCGGCCCATAGCGGCGGGTGTAAAACATCTCTCTTCCTCTAATTCGTGGTTCATCTTATGGGCGGTTGACATCCATGACTTCGATTTCTTCATACATTTAGGCTAGCCAGAAGCATATCGCAGCAAAGATGCCTAGAAGCAAGACGACAGTGATCAGAAAGCATGTGGCCTGAGGTAGTCTCCCTTCCCTGCCGCCTTCTTTTGAATCTCGGGGATGTTTGTCTAAAAGTAATACACTGTTGAAGTCGCTATCCAAATCTCTGGTAAGACCGACACCGGTTTGTAACGCTTCATCGATTATATCTTTGAGTTGTTGCAGACCGTCAGCATTACCCAGGATGTGACCCTCAATGTCTCCATATTTTTCGTGGACTGCGACCCATGGTTTGTCGACTGGTGAGTGCTCTTCCATTTCTTTATCAACGATTGAGTGCTCCTACGGGAGCGATTGGTTCCATGCCCAACTCTGAACGGAGGAAATCCCGGGTTGCCACAAGCCGACCCAGCCACGTTCCCAATTTGCTCGGAGGATATCTAACATAACTGCAACACTCGGTAGTTTCTACTGGCTAGGTTTTGAAACATCAGGTCTTTCACCTGACAAGAAGCGCCTTGCTTGGCTCGGCGCACAACAGTATTGTTAAACGAACGTGTTGGTTTACCCTTGTTATACGAACCGGTTGTTGAACAAGGGGCAATTACAACCCGGAGATTCAGACTTCGTCCTCCGCCGCTCAAACAAGCGCTGTCAGACAATCCCCTTCTATCGCTTTGCCCGCTGCCTGGCAACTTCTTTTTGCCGGCCTGCGCCGTCGCAGCGAGCAGTCAAAAGCGCCATCCATCCAGCGGCTGGTTCTTCACTTCAAAAATCACAAATCAACAATCATCACTCGTCAATCTCTTCCTCCGCGTCTTCGCGTGAGACCCTCTTTCCTTTCCGGCTTTGCATGGGATCGCTCATCCCATTTCA
>CAYWLC010000003.1:29927-44537 GCA_964458895.1 uncultured Luteolibacter sp.
TCTCCGGACCGCCCGGAGGTCGGTCCCTGCCTTAATTCGTCATCACTCGTCACTCATCACTCAATTCCTCACCGCCGGCGCCTCTCTTCGCTTGAAATTTGACTCATGAATCTTGCACCTCCAAGCCGCTATTCTTTTCCTGCTTTCCTGCTTTCCTGCTTTCCTGATTCAAAACTCTGCTCTTCCTTCGTGCCTTCGTGTGAGATTCCATCCAATCTCAAGCACTGCATTCCTTGGTGTCTTGGCGGTGAAAAATATATGACGGGCAGCGGAGTGCTTATGGCAAACTAACAGAAATTAGGCTGTGGATTAATTGGCCGCAAAAACGCCCAAAACTCGAAAAAAATCCCTGATGCATTTTTTGCGTGTTTTCGCGTCTCTTTGTGGCTGTCCCAACATGGATTCCGGGAAGTGGACACCCGGCAAAAAACCTGTTGCCGGGATGGAATGTTGCAGTATCGTACGGCGCGTCGCCGCTAGGATCGGACGGTGATTCCAGTGCCGCCGATATTTCTCCCATGAATGATTTTTTCTTCGCCCGCTCGCAGATGGCCATGTCGCTGGCGTTTCACATTATTTTTGCGGCGTTGGGGATCGGGATGCCCTTGCTGATGGCCATGGCGGAAGGCATGTATCTGCGCACGGGGCGTCCGGTCTATCTGGAACTGGCCAAGCGCTGGGCCAAAGGGACGGCCATCCTGTTTGCGGTGGGTGCGGTGTCCGGCACGGTGCTTTCGTTCGAACTGGGATTGCTGTGGCCGAAATTCATGGAACACGCGGGGGCGATCATCGGCATGCCATTTTCGTTAGAAGGCTTCGCGTTTTTCACCGAGGCGATCTTCCTCGGGGTGTATTTGTATGGCTGGAACAAGATCTCGCCGCGCGCCCACTGGATATCCGGCCTGGTGGTGGCGGTGAGCGGTGTGTTCTCCGGCATCTTCGTGGTGACGGCCAATGCGTGGATGAACGCGCCGACGGGATTCAAGGTGGTGGATGGGAAAATCACCGACATCGATCCGGTGGCGGCGATGCTCAATCCCGCGAGTTTCCACGAGGTGCTGCACATGACGCTGGCAGCCATGGCGGCGACCGGCTTCCTGGTGGCGGCGGTGCATGCGTTCTATCTGCTGCGCGACCGCAGCTCCGTGTTCCACCGCAGTGCGCTGGGCATCTCGCTGGCTCTGGCCTGCGTCAGCATCCCTCTTCAACTCATCAGTGGGGATCTGAGTGCGCAGGCGACGGCCCGCCTGCAACCGGCGAAACTCGCGGCCATGGAAGCGCATTACCGGACGCAAGCGGGCGCGCCGCTGGTCATCGGTGGGATTCCCGACAACACGTCCATGGAAACCAAGTATGCTGTTAGAATGCCGGGCGGCTTGAGTTTTCTGGCGCATCATGACTTCCACGCGCCGGTCACAGGCCTTGAGGATTTCCCGCGTGACCAGTGGCCGAATGTTGGAATCACGCACGGGTCGTTCGATATCATGGTGGGATGTGGAATGGCCATGGTCGTGGTGGCGGCATGGGCCGGCTGGCTGTGGTGGAGACTGCGCCGCGTGCCGGATCACAAGTGGCTGCTGCGCGCCGTGGTGGCCGCCGGCCCCTTGGGCATGATCGCGATTGAAACCGGCTGGATGGTCACCGAAATGGGGCGGCAGCCATGGGTCATCTACGGCGTGATGCGCACTGCGGATGCGGTCACTCCGATGCGCGGGCTGATCATTCCCTTCACCGTGTTCACGTTGCTTTACATCTTTCTGGCAATCATCGTCGTGTTCCTGCTGCGCCGCCAGTTTTTGGAAACCGCCCGGCCAGTCACGTATGTGTTAGAGGAGGTGGACCATGCTTGAACTCATCGTCGGCACATTCATCGTGCTCTCGCTGCTGCTGTATGCGCTGATGGGCGGTGCGGATTTCGGCGGAGGCATGTGGGATCTGCTGGCTTTCGGGCCGCGCGCGGATCGACAACGCAAAGCCATCGCGGATGCCATCGGACCGATCTGGGAGGCCAACCACGTTTGGCTCATACTGGTGATCGTGTTGTTGTTCAGCGGATTTCCCCGTGCATTTTCCAGCCTGATGATCTCCCTGCACATTCCCATCGCCATCATGTTGGTGGGGATCGTGCTGCGGGGATCGGCCTTTGTGTTCCGCAAATATGACTCCAAGGACGATGCGGTGCAGCGCCGCTGGAGCACCGTGTTCGGGGTGTCGAGTTTTTTCACGCCGTTCTTCCAGGGGGTGACGCTCGGCGCTCTAACCACTGGTCGGATCCGTGTGGCGGACGGAGTGGTGACGACGGGTTTTTTCGCCGGCTGGCTGAGCCCCTTCGCGCTCGCATGCGGGGTGTTCGCGCTGGGCTTGTTCGCGTTTCTGGCGGCGGTTTATCTAACAAACGATACCGATGGGCAGCCTGACCTGCAGGAGGATTTCAGGAAACGCGCGCTGGCATCCGGAGTGGCGCTGGGTCCCGTGGCGCTGGCGGTATTTCTCGCGTCCAAACAGGGCGCGCCGGAGATGTATCACGGCCTGACCCAGTGGTGGTCGCCGGTGCTGCTGGTTTGGACCAGTCTGTTTGCGCTGGGGGCGCTGGCGGCGCTTTACCTCAGGCGCTACGCGTTGGCGCGGCTTGCGGCCATCGGGCAGGTTTCCCTGGTTCTGATCGGTTGGAGTGCGGCGCAGTATCCTAACATGATCACGCCTGATGTGACGCTGGCCAACGCCGCCGCGCCCGAAATCACCTTGCGCCTGCTCATCCTTGCGCTGGGACTCGGGGCCGTGGTCTTGCTGCCGTCCTTGATCTATCTGTTTTCGATCTTCAAGCGCGGTGCGCGGGGTTGAGGGAAGACTTATAGGTCCTATGGGTAAGATATCGCGGTCACGGGTCAAGGCCGGGGAGGACACCGGCTTTTTGCAAGATTGGCTTTGCCAGTTCGCGGAAGCGGGGCATCTGGAGGTAGAACAACCATCCCAAGACCAGGCAGGCGGTGCCGTTGACACACGTGGCGATGCTGGTGCCCGCCTGATGCGCGAGGGAACCGGTCAACAGGCTGCCGAGCGGTATTCCGCCGAGAAAGGCCATGGTGTACAAACTCATGACCCGGCCGCGTTTGTCACCGTCCACCAGGTTTTGCAGCAACGTGTTGCAGGAGGCGACCACCAGAATCGCGCCGCAACCTGCCAGCAGCAGACAAAGACAAGACAAGGTGAGATGCCGGGACAAGGCGAATGCGATGAGCGCCAATCCCATCAACACCGCGCCGGAACAAATCACCCGGCCAAGCCCGCGCAGGCTGCGGCGACCTGATAGATAAACCGCTGCCATCACCGAGCCGGCCGCGGAGCACGACATGAGCAGTCCCAGCGTGCGGGCGTCCCCACCGAAATATTCCCGCGCGTAAACAGGCGTCAGAACGGCGAAGGACATGCCGAACATGGCCATGCAGCCGACCAGCGCGATCAAATGGCGGATCGGGCCGAAACCGAGGGCATAATCCAGACCGATGCGGAAATCATTCCAGATCGATGCTCCGCTTTTCACCACGGGTTCCTGGTGGAGACGCATTGCAACCAGGGCCGCGATCACCGCCAGACAACTCAGCCCGTCTATCAAAAAACACCAACCGGCGCTGGTCCAGGCGATGACGAAGCCAGCGATGGCCGGCCCGACCAAGCGCGCCAGGTGGAACATCGACACGTTCATGGCGATGACGTTGGAGAGGTGTTCCTGTTTTTCGACTAACAGAACAGGAAGGGCCTGGCGCGCTGGTATGTCAAAGGCGTTGATGACCCCCTGCACCATGGCGAGCAGCGCGAGCTGGGTGACGTTGACCGATCCTGTTAGAGCGAGCCATGCCAGCACCAGCGACTGCACCATGGACAAGCACTGGGTGACGATGAGCAGGGTGCGGCGGTCCAGTCGGTCCACCCACACACCGGCGGCCGGGCCCATGAGCAGGCCGGGCACCTGGCCGGAGAATGCGACCACGCCCAGCCAGAACGCGGAGTGGGTGAGATGATAGACGAGCCATGCGATGGCGGTCTGGGTCATCCAGTTTCCCATCAGTGAAACCACTTGTCCTGAAAAAAACAGCCGGTAATTGCGGGAGGAAAACGGGGCCGATAGCCGTTGCAAGATCACGACCGGACCCTAGCGCCTGCGCGCGGAATCTCAACCCCTGATTTGCCACTTCCCACTACCGCCACCTCTGGCGGCGCTCCTGGCGGAGGCGTTCGACTTCGTGCAGCAGGCCGAGTATGAGACGCAGGCCGGTTTCGTTCGTTCCGCAGGTGTCACGCAGGTGTTCGATGCGGCGGATTTGGCGCAGTGCCTCGGTGTCGAACTTTTCCGTTTGACCGGCATGGCGTGGGGCCGGGTTGAGCAGCCCTTTTTCCTGATAGAGAAGCACCGTCCGGGTATCGACGCCGGCCAGCTCCGCGATGACCTCAAGGCTGTAACCCGCGCCGGATTCCTCGTCGTAATCCGGGAGATCCGCAGGGTCGGGAGATGGATTGGAGCGCATGGCGGGGATGGGTCAGGGTTGTTTGTTAGAACGCGGGCGGAACGTGGAGGTGTCACGCAATTTTTCCCACAGGGCGCGTTCTTCATTGTTAGATGAGGTGGGGACCCGCACGTTCAGGACGGCATGGAAATCCCCGCGCTCGCCGGTCCTGCCCTTTGGCAGGCCGCGCCCGCGCACGCGCAGTTGCTGGCCGTTCTCGGCATTGGGCGGGACGCGCAGTTTGATGGAGCCGTCGAGGGTGGGCACGACGACTTCGGCGCCGAGCACGGCCTCCCACGGCGCGATGTCGAGATCATGGAAGATATCCACGCCACTGCTGCTGAAATCCGGGTGGGCGGCGTGGCGGACGCGCAGGAAGAGATCGCCGGACGGTGCGCCGCCGTGGCCGGGCTCGCCATGGTCCGGCACGCGGATGCGGCGTCCGTCGGTGGCACCGGGCGGGATGCGGACTTGAAAGTCTTGCGTTTCCATCCGGCCGGTCTCGTGGTTGACCATTTGCATGGAGATGGGTCTAACAGTTCCTTGCATGACTTCCTCAAGGGTGACGAGGATGTCGCCCTCGATATCGTTGCCGCGCAGTGCGCGGGTGGCGGGCCGCCGGGTGCCGGCATGGGCGGCGGCCTCGTCAGGAGGAAATCCAAAGCGCGAACCGCCGCTGAAATATTGCTCGAAGAAGTCGCTGAAACCGGTGCCACCGAAGTGAAACTCGGCATTGGAGCCTTCGCCATGGGCATGGGGCGGCGGATAGCCACGTTCGGCATCCTGCCAGTGGGCACCCAGGCGGTCGTATTTCGCGCGCTTCTCGGGATCGCCTAATACCTCGAAGGCCTCGTTGATCTCCTTGAATTTTTCCTCGGCCGTGGATTTGTCCTTGGCCACATCCGGATGATATTTGCGGGCCAGTTTGCGGAAGGCTTTTTTGATCGCATCCGGTTGGGCGTCCCGGGGGACACCGAGCGTGGCGTAGTAGTCTTTGAATTGGACCGACATGGAATGGATGGGATGAATGCCGCGCAAGCGCCGCTTGAGGGGCCAGGCAGGGGACTGGTGAAACCGACCGGGTGATGGGATTATTATGCCTTTGAATGGCGACTGGCAAAGCAAAATGGTGAACTGGATGTATCAAAGGAAAAAGAAATTGCGGCCATGGAAGCAGCGGACAAGGCCCTTGCATCCGCTGAGCATGCCACCACCGGGATCTCCCGATTCAAGTGGGCCCGCTCTCGACCGAAATCCGGGATCTTTGCGCCCAAGTGGGGGATTTGCCAGATTTCCTGTTGACATTGCGACGATTCGATGGCTACTGGTGTGGTCATGAAAAAATTATTTCTTTTGATACCGTTGGTGGGTTTCGCGGCTTTGTTGAGCAGTTGTGACCCGGTTGTTTATGCGGGTGGGCCGGGGTATGGGCCCGGCTATGGACCCGGCGCTTACGGCCCGTACGGAGAGCCCTACTATGTGTATGGCAGCATGAACTATTACTATTACGGCGGCCGCTACTGCTACTATGAACATGGCCGCAGGATTTATGTGGATCACGTTCCCCATGGAGCCCGCCGCTATCAAGGGCATGGCCACCACAATGATGCTTACAAGGGTGGCTATAACAACAACTACAAGGGCGGCTACAACAATTACAAGGGTGGCTATAACAACAACTACAAGGGTGGTTCCAACAACTACTACAAGGGCGGCTACGCAGGAGCTGGCAATACCGGCGCTTACAAGGGTGGTGGCGCGAATCAATTCCAACCCACGGGCAACATCCAGCACAATCCCAACAACAACTTGGGCAACCTGAACAGGCATGGTGGAAACAACCCCACCCTCCAGAAAACAGGACACGGGGGAGGCAATATGACCCCCCAGGGTGGTTCTCCGCCGCCCAAACCCGATAAGAAAAAACACCTGGATAGGCTTTGACGCCACTGGCAAGCACCGCCGGTCCATGAGGGGGAGGTGATTCCTGAACCATCAGATGAAATACCGCACACTCGGCCGCACGGGCCTTCGTGTATCCGTCGTCGGCACCTGGCAGATGGGTGGCGAATGGTGCCGCGACTATGTGGCTGCCGATTGATGGAATTCAAGCCCCAACTGCATGAAATCCGGCTGTTTTCTTATCACGTTTCTGCTGATTGCGGTTCCGTGTGGCCTTGCGGGAACCACAGCTCAGCCAGCGGTGGACAAGTCCGGCTACAATCTCTTCAACCCGCTGCCGGATAATCTGTTAGGCGACATGGGGACCGACAGGCCGAACAAGACGAACAGCCCGCACACCCTGGAAGCGGGGCATTTCCAGTTGGAGACCGGCTTGTTCAGCCACACCCGCACCACCGCAGCTGGCACCCGCACGGAAAACAACTCATGGTTGGATAGCACCCTGCGCATCGGGCTGACCCAGCGCACGGAGTTCGACATCGAACTGCCAGTCTATCAGAACAACCGCAGCACCGACCTGGCATCGCACGCCGTGGACCGCAGCAGCGGGACGGGCGACCTCACGCTGATGCTCGTCACCAACCTCTGGGGCAATGACACGGGTGACACCGCGGGCGGCTTGGAGTTCTGGGCCAAGGTGCCGACCGCCAACCACAACATCGGCAATGGCAAGCTGGAAGGTGGCGCGGCATTTTTGCTAGATGTGAAGTTGCCGCATGACTTCGATCTGGGCATCAACAACGGGTTGGGCATCAGCGCGAACGATGATGGCGACGCCTATCATGCGGACATCATCAACTCGATCTGTGTCTCCCATGCGCTTTTCGGATCCTTGTCGGGTTATGTCGAGTTCTTCAGTTCGGTGCCCACACGGAATGGCGGCGGCTGGGTGGGCACCGTGGATGTGGGGGCCATGCTGATGCTTGGAAAGAACTGCCAGTTGGACGCAGGGATCAACATGGGCGTGACCCCCGGCGCGGACGATTGGCAACCTTTTGTGGGTCTGTCCTTCCGGTTCTGACCTATTGACGGAATTCGTGCATATTCCATTCGTGAACACTCCAGAACATCAAATCATGTTAGAGCAACCCCAAGCCCCTGCCTATTATGGACATTGACCCGATGGAAACGGCCAATACGGTCGCTGAAAATGAAGCAAGCGAACGCTCCGCCGCGAGCCGACTGAGTTCGTGGGTGGCCGTCACGGTTGCGCTGCTGGCCACCTTTTTCGGAGTTTGCAAAGTGAAGGACGACAACATCGTCCAGGCCATGCAGCAGGCGCAGGCCGACCGCAACGACCATTGGGCCTTCTGATTTCAACCTCAGTATCCGGCAATCAATGACTCACGCGAAGGCGCACTCGCCAAAAGAAGAAATTTGAATGAGGAAGGCAGGAAAGCAGGAATGGAGTTGAATCTTCACTGCGGGATTTCGGCAGGAGCGGGTGTTGCGGCGATGATGCGGCAGGGGATGGGCGGGAGGGTACCGATTTTGATGGGCTGTTTTTTTTGTTTGGCCTTGGAGTTGGGTGGGTCGGCCGGGGGTTCGACGAAGACATTGACGATGAGGTTGCCGATGTTGTCGGGGGCGGGTCTGGAGGTATCGGCGGAGAAGGTGAGGTGGGTGGTGTTGTCGCTGGTGGTGGCAGCCATGGTGATGCCGGATGGCGGGGCGTTGAGGGCGAAGCTCAGGGCGCGCGGGCTGGGGATGCGGTTGAGACCGGGAAGCTGCAGGGTGGCGGAACCACCGGCGGGAATGGTTAAACCGGCGGTACAGAGCGGGCGGAGCCGGTCCATGATGTCGGACACGATGCGGGCGCGCACGGGGGCCTTCGGCTTGCCGGTGACGCAGGCTAACAGCTCCTCCGCAGGCACCAGATGGCGGTAGAAGAACGCCTGCATGCGGTCTTCCGCGGGTTCCGCCTTGCGGACCACCTCATGGCCGGCGATTTTGGCATGGCCTTCGATGGTTAGAGGGACCACCTCGGAGTCTGAGTCCTTGGGGAGTTTCAGGGTCATCTGCACGGTGTCCGCGCCGGCGGGCACCATGGAACCTAACAGCTCGTAGCCGGCCGGTGCAGCGACGAGTTTCAGCTCGATCTCGCCGGTGAAGCCGTCGCGGCGCGCGACGCGGGCGGTCAGCGGCACGGTGGCACCGGCGCGGCCGCTGAGGGAAGCGGGGACGATGCGCACGTCGAAACCGGGTTGCGGTGGAGCGACTGTCAGGCGGTAGGTGTGGGCCCGGCTGCCCTTGCCTTGGGTGTCGGAAACATCGATCCGATAGATACCGTCCTTGGGCGCGGTGAAGGTGACCATGGAATCGGCGTGATGGGTGAGCAGGCCGGATGACGGGTCGTCATGATCATCATTGGAGGCAAGGGATTCCTTGTCGGGTCCGGTGACGCGCACCATCGAGTCCAGTGGTGAGCCGAGTCTGCGGGCGTGGACTTCCGCGACCACTGCGGTGCCTGCCTTGAGGCGGAACGCATAGATATCATGTTCACCGGGTTTGCCGATCATCGCATTGATGGTACACGGGAATTTCAGTTCCCATGGGTTGTTAGATTTCGCATCCGTGGGAAATTCCTCGAACTCGGCAAAACATCCCGCCTGGAACCAGACGAAGCCGAGGATGGGCGGCTTCGGGGCCATCATGCGGATGCCGGGGGTGTCGCCCACCTCGACGGTGGTTTCATAATCCGCCAGATTCCAACCCGAGACGCGCACCGGGACCCGGGTGCCGGTCTGGCCGCCGGTGGGGAATTGTTCTGTTAGGCAGGGGATTTCCCCCAGCGTGGCGCGATAGACAAAATCCTCGCGCCCGCGGTAGATGGAATCATGGACTTTCAACACATAGCGCCCGTCCGCTGGAATGTTGACGCACAACAGCGGGTCCGGGCGATAGGAAAAGCCTCCGGTATAGGCCACCTCGCGCCCGTCGGGGCCTAACAAGGTGGCGACCGCCTGGAACCATCCGGGCACGGCATCCGCCAGATAGGGTGTGAGTTCGCGGGCGGCGACGGCCACGGTGAGTTTCATGTTCTTGCGGGCGTCGAACGCGAAACAATCGACATCGCCGGGGAGGATGCGGCCGTTGATGACGGCGGGGAGCATCACCGGTGCGGCGGCGGCTTGTTCCGGGCGGTTGTTGGGTTCGGTTTCGCTGATTTCGGGCAGGGTGCCCACCATGAAGGCGATAGGATTGGACAGCCCGTTCGGTCCTAACAGACGAAGGTCATGTTTGCCGGTGGTGGCGTTGGCGTCGATTTTGACGCGCAGGGTGATGCGTTCGGCGAGTTGGGCGTTGGGCTGGCGTTTCGGGTCGCGGCGTTGCATGGCGGTTTCCAGGAAGTTGTCGATGTCGTCCTGGGAGATGCCGTTTTTGCCGGCGAGTTGTTTGAGCAGATCCACCTCGCCGGGCATGGGCAATTTGCCGGGTTTGGCGGGTTTTCCGGATTTTTCGCGTTCCTCTTGGATGAGCTCGCGGATTTTGTTTTCGAGGTCGTTATTGAGGGGTTTGAAGTGTTTGAGGACCACCGCGCTGAAGCCCGGGCCGGAAAACACGGCGGCGCTGATGTCTGTTAGAGCAATGCCGCCGACGGTGACTTCGAACTCGGATTTGCGGCAGCCGCCGTCCGGGTAGGCATAACCGATGAGCGGGGTGTTCCTGCCCGGCTGTGCCCAAGCGTTGGCCATGAGCAGCAGGCAGATGATCGGATAGCTATACCTAAGGGGTGACATTTTGATGGAACCGGGTCACATGATTTCGCGCAGGAGGGCGGGGGTTTCGCCAATTTCATCCTTGCCGGGGGAGACATGGGCGGTGAGGCCGAGCGGGTGGGGCAGGGAGGCGGCGGTGTCGATGCCCATGAGTTGGTAGATGCTGCCGACGAGGTCCCATGGGCGGATGGGGCGTTTGGTGACCTCCTCGCCGCGGGCGTTGGTTTCGCCCACGATCTGGCCACCCTTGAAGCCGCCGCCGGCGACCATGTGGCAGAACGCCTTGCCGAAGTGGTTGCGTCCGCCATTCCATGGGGATTCGTTCTGGACTTTGGGAGTGCGTCCGAACTCGCCGCCCCACCAGACGATGGTGCTTTCTAACAGCCCGCGCGCGGCGAGGTCGCTGATGAGGGTGCCGGTGCCCTTGTCCATTTCCGGGAGTTGGCGGCGCATGGCCTGGAAGTGTTGTTTGTGGGTGTCCCAGCCCTTGTAATTGATGGTGATGTAGGGCACGCCGATTTCGACCAGGCGGCGGGCCATCAGGCACGACTGGCCGAAGGTGTTTTGTCCGTATTGATCGCGCAGTTCCTTTTTCTCCTGATTGAGGTCGAAGATTTTTGAGCCGTCGCCGAGGATCAGGTCGTAGGCTTCGGATTCGCAGCGGCGGCTGGCGACCACGGTGGGATGGTCCGGCGCGGCGTTGCCGAGGGTGTCCAGCTGGTGGAGCAATTCGCGGCGCTGGGCCTGGTGGATCTCGGTGATGCCCTCGGCGACGATGCCCTCCACGGCGAAGGGGGTTTTGGCGGGGTTGCCACCGGTGGCGAAAGGTTTGTAACGCGAGCCGAGGAAACCCGACTCGTCGAAACGCCCCTGTGGTTCTGTTAGGACGATATAGGGAGGAATCATGCCCTTGTATCCCGCGGCGTAGCCCTTGAAGAGAGAGACGACGGCACCGACGGAGGGGAAGACGATGCGGTCGTTGGCGGGGTGGCCGGTTTGGATCACATAGGAAGCGGTTTCGTGCGCGTTGATGTCGTGGGACATGCCGCGCAGGAGGGCGAACTTGTCGGCCTGGGTGGCGAGTATGGGTAGCAGCTCGTTGATGCGGATGCCGGAGACGTTGGTTTCTAACGGACTTACGAAAGGTCCCGCGTAATCGGCGCCGGCCTCGGGTTTGGGATCGAAGGTGTCGAGATGGGCGGGGCCGCCCCACATCCAGATTTGGATGACGGATTTGGCTTTGGCCACGCGGGATGGGACGGCGGGGGCGGCCAGCGGGGTGTCGGCATGCAGCGGGTGGTTGGAACAGACGATGCTGACCGAGGTGCCGAAGGCCAATTGGAGCACGCGGCGGCGCGACAGGGGTGTTCCGTTAGAGAGCGGGGTTTCGGCGGGGGAGCCGCCGTTGAGGAGCTGCATCAGTGGCGACATAGGAATTCGGTGGTATTGAGCAGTGCCCAGGTGACATCGATCAGGCCGTCGCGTCTGTTAGGGGCGGCGGCCACGGTTTCGCGGAAAATGCGTGTTTCCTCGTCGGTGGGGGGGCGCGAGAGGATGTGCAGGTAAAGGCGGGTGACTGGGTTGTTAGGTCCGTTGGCGCGGATCACGTCGCGCAGGAGTTCGCTTTTTTCGATTTTATTGCGGACGTGGGATGAGTTGAGGAAATGGAGGCTTTGGTCGGCGGAGGGTTTGGGGTTGCGTTCCGCGGCGAGGCCGGAGTCGCGGTTGGGGCGGCCGAACAATTCGAGGAACGAGCTGCTGATGCTGCCATCGGGCAGGGCGATGGCGCGGGTCCCATCCGGGAGGAAGGTGAAGGGTTCGGGAATCAGGCTGGAGTAGGTTTCGCTGGAGCCGGTGACGGCGCACAAGGCGTCGATGAGGATTTCCGCATCGAGGCGGCGCAGCGGGTAGCAGGCGAAACATTCGGCCGCGCGCGGGTCGGCGGTGGCGGGAATGGAAGAAAGCTGATAGCAGCGGGAATTGACGATGAGCCGGATCAGATGGCGCATGTCACAGCCGTGGCTGGTGAATTCCTTTTCCAGGAAGGCGAGGAGTTTGGGGTCGGACGGTGGGTTGCTAGATCGGAAGTCGTCGGGTTCGTTGACGATGCCGCGGCCTAACAGCCAGAACCACACGCGGTTGGCGAAGCAGCGGGCGAACCAGGGGTTTTGGGGTTGGAGCAGCCAGTTGGCGAAGACCAGTCGCGGATCGGAGTCGGGCGGGATGGTGAGTTTCTGGCCGTCGGGAAGTCTAACAGATGATAATGGGGCGGGTTTGGACTCGTCGAAAAACACGATTTCCTCCTTCCACTCCGAGGTGGTTTTGTAGCCGACGCGCGAGAAGAAGGTGGCGAGCGAATCGAGTTGAGCGGAGGTCAATGATTCCCGGCGCACGCCCATGAAGGCGAGGGTGGCGGCGGCGGCCAGCGAGCGTGGATCGCGGTTTTGGACGGCGCGGAAGAAATTGGATTCTGGCACGCGCATGTTGCTGCCGGTGGCGGTGAGCAGGGCGCGCGCCATGGTGTTGACCGGCGTGTTGGCCTGGACGCAGTCGCGCAGCATGCGGTGGTAGGACTGTGCCGGATTGGGCCAGAGGTTGATGGGAAACTCCGACTTGACGCGCAGCACGTCGCACCAATGCATCGCCCAACAATCGGCGAACTCCTTGCGGGAAAAGAGGGTTTCCACCAGCTTGGTGCGTTTGTCCGACGATTTTTCTGATAGAAACGCCGAGACCTCGTCGGCGGTGGGCAGCGTGCCTATCAGATCGAGGAAAACGCGCCGGATGAACACCACGTCGGAACACGGGAAGGCGGCGGGGATTTTTTCCCTGGTGAGTTTGGCGAAGACGAAATCATCGATGCGGCTTTGAGGCACCGAGAAGGATGGCGATTCGAATGGCAGGCGGGGGCCGGTCGCCAGCTTGGGTGCGGGGACCGGCTTGGTCCCGGCTGCGGGCTGGGTGAGTGGCATGGGTTTGGGATTGGAGCCATCCGGCGGAGCGGCCAAGACGGCACCCATGGTGAGCCAGAGGATGGCGGGAATTTTCATGGGGTG
Organism: uncultured Luteolibacter sp.; assembly: GCA_964458895.1. Taxonomy (GTDB): domain Bacteria; phylum Verrucomicrobiota; class Verrucomicrobiia; order Verrucomicrobiales; family Akkermansiaceae; genus Luteolibacter. The sequence continues at coordinate 43,167 of CAYWLC010000003.1, forward strand.
GCTACTTCCAATTCCAATTCGAAGAGCAAGTCATCGCGGCAGACGTCCGCATGCACGACCAACTCGATGTTGGCAGGCAGTTGGCATGCGGTGCGGGTGGCCTGCCAAAGGTGCAGGTCCGCGGCATTGCAGAAATAGGCGATGCCGCGCACGGCGTCGGACCATCCCATGCCGGCTTGTTGGAGGATGGCCTCGACCACTTCCATGGTCCGGTGGATTTGGGCGTTGACGTCGCCGAGGTGTTCGGTTTCTCCGCCGGGTGCGATGCTGGCGGTGCCGGAAACATGCAGGGTTCGACCGGCCGGGGTTGCGATTTCCACGGCGCGGCTGAAGGCGCTGCCGTAAGCATAGGCGCTGCCCTGGAGTGGGGACTCCGCCACGCGCACCTGAAAGTCCGGGGATTTGGCGCGGCACGCGTGTGCCTTGGCCAGCACGAGGCTGCCTGCGTCATTGGCGATGCCGACGCCGGTGCTGGCGGGCATCAGGCGGGAGAAGACGTCGTGTTTTGTTAGAAACGTGGTGCGGGCGCGGTTGAAGTCATCATACCACGAGAGGAGTCCATCGAGATAGAACCATGTGCGTACCACGTCGCGGTAATTCATGTCGGTGGTTTCCAGGGCGCAGCGGAGGGTTTCGAGCACTTCGAGGGTCTGCTGCCCGCCGTCCTTATCGGAGGTGCTTGAGGTGATGCCGCCGAGGTAACAATAGCGGGCGAGCTCATCCTCAAAGCGGAAACCGACGGGTCTGCCGTCGGCGTGCGTCACCGGGGTGACCGGCAGTCCCATCACCGCGCGGACCAGCAGTCCGCCGCCGTGCGGGCCGTGGTTTCCGGAGCGGATGAGGAAGGATGCGGGAAACGAGGGGTCCAGGGTTTTGGCGAGTGATGTTTTCAGTTCGGCAATCAGCTTGTTGTCGCCAAAGCCGTCCACCTCGACCACGGCGGCCCCTGTTTCTAACAAAAAGTTGGCAAGGTCGGCGGCCCAGTGTGCGGGGTTGTCGGCGGAGTCGGGAGTGCTGGCCAAGAGGCATTCGGTCCAGCCGCATTTGGGCACGGTGCGCAGTCCCAAGGAGCCGAAGAGGCGGGGGGATTTGGCAGGCGTGTGGATGCTGAGGTTCATGAGTTTAGTGGTTCAACCGCCGGGAAGCGGCAATGTTGCGTGAAATCCGCCACAGGGATACGCGGCCTGCGAGGAAATTGTTCACGTGCGTGGGAGTTTATGCTGTATTGCCGGGGAAAATTGGAGTTGCGGGGGTGAAAATGTTAGAACCCATGATCTCAGGATCCACGGCCTTCAAGCAATGAAGAGGCGGGAACGAAGGTGGCGCGCTCCCGCCGGGAGCGCATGCCTGGGAGGTGTGGTGGTGAAATCC
>CAYWLC010000004.1:0-5765 GCA_964458895.1 uncultured Luteolibacter sp.
TCATCGCGATCTGGATGTTCGTGGTATATATTCCCATGGCCCACATGGTCTGGGGCATCACCGGTCTGATGAACGGCGTGTGGAACGGGGCCGCGAAAATCGCCGCCATCGACTTCGCGGGCGGCACGGTGGTGCACATGACCTCCGGTTGGAGTGCTCTGATCCTCTGCATCATTCTCGGCAAGCGCATGGGATTCGGCAAGGAGAAGATGTCCCCCCACAGCATGGTGCTCTGTATGGTGGGTACCGGCATGCTCTGGGTGGGTTGGTATGGTTTCAACGCCGGTTCCGCTCTGGCCGCCGACGGGGTTTCCGCCAACGCCTTCATGACCACCACCCTGGCCGCGGCCACCGCAGGATTCGTCTGGGGTCTGATCGAAAAGATTCTCAAGGGCCAGGCATCCATCCTCGGCATCTGCTCGGGCGTCGTCGCGGGCCTGGTGGTGATCACCCCCGCCTGCGGCTTTGTGAACGCCTCCGGCGCCATGCTCATCGGCGTGCTCGCCGCTGTCGTTCCCTATATCTTCGTGATGTATGTCAAGAAGGCCGTCGGTTATGACGATGCACTCGACACCTTCGGCGTCCACGCGGTGGGCGGCACCCTGGGTGCCATTCTAACTGGAGTTCTCGCCACCTCCGAGGTCAACGGCAACCTCGGCGTGGCCAACGCCAATGCGGTCAAGAACGGCTTGGCCAAATTCATCGCTGACGGCGGATTGTTAGGACAACAGTTGATCGCCGTGGTGATCACGCTGGCACTCTCGGTGGCTGGCACCGTGGTCATCGCCTTCGTCGTCAAGACCCTCGTCGGGCTGCGTCCCTCCGCCGAGGTCGAAACCGTGGGTCTCGACCTCAGTGAACACGGCGAGGAAGGCTACGAACACTGAGATTCCTGATTTGTCTCCCTCCATCATGCGGGTGGGCCGGTCAATCGGTCCACCCGCATTTTTTGCATCAGGAGGAAATCTAACATGAATCGAAACGCGGAGCCGCGGAGGTCGCAGAGGGATCGCGGAGTGAATGAGCGGTCAACCCGCCCCCGCATTTTTCTATCAGATTCCCATGGCCAGCGCGGCTTCGATGAGTCCGGCCGGGCTGCCGATGTCGAGGCGATCACCCGGCCAGGTCACGCCGAGCATGCCGGATTTCTGACGCAGCAGCTCCATGGCGTCGGTGAGCTGGATCTCGCCCCCGAAGCCTGACGGGATTTGATCCAGGAAATCAAAAATGTCCGGGGTGAGCACATAACGCGCGGCAAACGCGTGGAAGGGCAGGGGGGAGCCGTCGCGGGAACTCAGCCTGGGCGCGCGGTCGGGTGCGGGTTTTTCGACGAGTCCGTCCAATTGATAGATCCCGGGTTCCATCCCGCGCCCGCCCGCGACGCCGTAGCGTGAGACGCGATCTTCGGCGCAGGGCTCCAGACAGACCGACGCCTGGTGATGGGTTTGCCATGCGGCGGTCATCGCCTTGAGCGGCGAGCTGAGGCGCATGACAGTATCACCTAACAGAATTGCAAAAGCCGGGTCCTTGCCGATGAATTCGCGTCCCAGGCGCACGGCGTCGCCGAGGCCGCGCATTTTTTCCTGATAGATATATTGGATGGATGCCATGGAGGATGCCTCGCGAACCGCCGCCAGCGCGGCGGTTTTTCCGTTAGATGCGAGAAAATCCTCCAAAGCCGGATTCGGCGCGAAATACTCGATGATGCTTTCCTTGCCGCGGCTCACGATAATGAGGATCTCGTCATAGCCCGCCGCGGCGGCCTCGGCGACGACGTAATGGATGACCGGTTTGTCGCCGAGCGGGAGCATTTCCTTGGGGACCGCCTTGGCGATGGGCATGAAGCGGGTGCCGAGCCCGGCGGCCGGGATGATCGCTTTCATGAATTCTCGCCGGAGACGAGTCCGGGTGCGTAGTCGGGCTTGATGACGCGGATGCCTTTCGGTGCGAAGGCCGCGTCGATGCGTGCGAACATCGCCTCGTCGTCGTAGATGCCGACGATGGCTCCGCCGCTGCCGGCGAACTTCGCGCTGGCTCCGGTGCGCCGCGCGGTCTCGACCATGTCCCGGTTGCCTTCGCCGACGTCGTAGAGGCTGGCCCGCTTGTCGAAATTCGCGTTGATGGCGCGGTGCATCGCGGTGAGGTCTCGTGCCTCCATCGCCTTGCGGAAGGTCACCGTGAGATCGGCCCAGAAAAGCATCGCATCCAACACCTCGGGTTCGCCGCGTTGCCAGCGGGCGCGCAGGTCGTTGTGATAAACCTCGGTGCCCTCGGACAGATCCTCGCGGTAGGCGATGTAAATGGGCGGCAGCATCGCGGGATCGAGCGTTTCGTAATTCCCGTATCCGCGGTTTTCCATCAGTTTTCTATCAAAATCCATGAAGACGAGTCCCTGATAGGATTGTGCCACGCGGTCCTGCAAGCCTGCCGGGATGGAGAGTTCGAGGTTCTCGACCCTCAGGACCAGGTTGGCGAGCGAGTGCCGTGAGATGGTCACGTCATAGAAACTCATCAAGGCGCGGATGCAGGCCGTGATCAGCGCGCTCGATCCCGCGAGGCCGACTCTGTTAGGGATGTCGGACGTGTAGCGCATGGTGTAGTTTTTCTCATCCAGCACGATCCCGCGTTCCATGCAATACTCATAGAAGGCCTTGGCCGCGGCCTTGAGCAGGCGGAAGCCGCCGTAGTACCCGTGGAGCTTGACGTCCTGATGCAGCGCCTTGAGGCCTTTGAACACCGAGTGGTCGCGGCGGCTGGGCAGCAGTTCGAGTTCCGGCGACTCCCAGAGCGCGATGTGCGCGGAAAAATTCCGGAAAGTGAAGGCGATGGTCTTGCCGAAATACCCGTCGGATGGGTTGCCGATCAGGCCGGCGCGGGGGTAGGCTATGGTGCGGATGATCATGAGCGATGGTCGGAAAGGCGTGTTGCGGATGGCTCGCCGTCAGTCGGTTTACCGCGCATTCATGCCAGCTTTTCCCTGATCGGCAAGTCGAAAGTCCGGGCCACGGAACGGGTCCCGACCCTAGGGAGAAAGCCAACCACAGATGAACAGGATTGACGCAGATGAGGTGGATGATTGCTCAGTGCGCAATCAATAGCCCTGCGCGACTCATCGTGATCGGTTCAATTTCATCTTTATCTGCGTCAATCCTGTTCATCTGCGGTTGAATTTCTTCCGAAGCGGGAGTCATTGCGGGGTGCTCGTCAGATGCGCGCCAACACCTCGTCAAATATCGTTAGAGTGTCATCCAGATCCGCCTCGGTGTGGGCGAGGGAGATGAAGCCGGTTTCATACGGACTGGGTGCCAGATAGACGCCTTTTTCCAGACACCCCCAGAAGAATTTCCGGAAGAAACCGATGTCCTGCCGCATCACATCGGTGACATTGACGATTTCGCGGTCGGTGAAGAAAATGCAGAACATCGAGCCGGTGCGGTTGAGGCGGTGAGGCACCACTTTATCTGTTAGAAGCGCGCGCAGGCCGGCTTCGAAATGGGCACCGAGCTGGTCGAGGCGCGGATACCCGGAGGGTTTCGAGAGCTCCTTGAGTTGGGCGAGGCCGGCGGCCATGGCGAGCGGGTTGCCGGAGAGCGTGCCAGCCTGATAGACCGGGCCGTCCGGCGCGAGCATGTCCATGACATCGGCCCGTCCGCCGAAGGCACCGACGGGAAGCCCGCCGCCAATGACCTTGCCGAAGCAACTGAGATCGGGTGATAGATTTTCCAATCCCTGCACACCGGCCTTGCCGAGGCGGAAGCCGGTCATGACTTCGTCGAAGATGAGCAATGCGCCGTGTTTTCGGGTGATGGAAACCAACAGATCGAGGTATCCGGGTTTCGGGAATACCAAGCCGGCGTTGGCGGGATAGGACTCGACGATGATGGCGGCGATGTTCTCACCTTGCGCGGCAAACAAGGTTTCAAGCGCATCGGGATCATTGTAGGGCAGGACCAGGGTTTTTTCCGCAAAGGCCTTCGGCACGCCGGCCGAATCCGGCTCGCCGTGGGTGAGCGCACCTGATCCCGCCGCCACTAACAGCGAATCGCTGTGGCCGTGGTAACACCCGTCGAACTTCACGATCAGGTCGCGTTGGGTGAACCCGCGCGCCAGGCGAATGGCGGACATGGTGGCCTCGGTGCCGGAATTGCACATGCGCACTTTCTGCACCGATGGCACCCAGGCGCAGATGTTGCGGGCCATTTCCACCTCGAAGGGATTGGGAATGCCGAAGGAAATGCCGCTTTTGGCGACCTCGTGGAGGGTGTTGGTGATGACCACCGGCGCGTGGCCGAGAATGTTAGGCCCCCATGAGCCGATGTAGTCGATGTAGGTCTTGCCGTCGATGTCCTCGATCCGGCTGCCCGCCGCCCGGCGCACGAAAAACGGCTCCCCCCCGACGTTGCGGAACGCGCGCACGGGCGAATTGACGCCTCCGGGAATGAATTCCTTGGCGACGGCGAACAATTTCTCCGAGAGTGGGCCGGGCGAGTGCATGACGGGAGATTGAACCCAAAATCCGAGGTGAAACCACGAAAATCGCGAAATTTCGCCGATGATGATTCCGTTTCCGTGGCAAATTGCTTTCATCAGCCATGCCCTCGCACGCTCAAGACTCGCTGGCCGCCATTTCCGGATTCCTCAACGGACTGTCCAAGGAGAAGCTCGACACCCTCGGTGATGTGTATTCGCCCGGTGTGGAATTTCAGGACCCGCTCCACAAGACCCGGGGCATCGCCGCGCTGCGCACGGTCTACGAACAACTCTTCCAACAACTCAAGAACCTGGCCGTGTCCGTGACCGATGCCCACGGCGACGACCGCACCGGCTTCCTGCTTTGGACGATGAACTACCAAGTCCGCGGCAGGTCACGCGGCATCACCGGCACCAGCCACCTGAAATTCGCACCGGACGGACGCGTGGCCGCCCAGCACGATTATTGGGACACCTCGTCGCCGGCTTATGGCGAACTCCCGCTCATCGGCTGGGCCATGCGCGGCATCAAGCGGCTCGTGGAATGATCTAACTTACTTCGATGAAGAGGTATAACTCGCCTGGCTGGCACCTTGCTTGATCTTGCTTTGTTTGATCCAGCTCATCGTCGAGCGGAGTTTGGCTCCTACCTTTTCGATCTGGTGCCGGGCTTCCGCCTTGCGGATCGGGTTGAATTTCTTGTATCCGCCTTGATATTCGGCGGTCCACTCCTTGGCGAACTTGCCGGACTCGATGTCCTTGAGTTGCTTTTTCATGCGCTTCTTGACCGAGGCGTCGATGATCTTGGGACCCACCGAAACATCGCCCCATTCGGCGGTTTCGGAAATCGAGAATCGCATGCCCGCGATGCCTTGTTCGTTCATCAGATCGACGATGAGTTTGAGTTCGTGGAGGCACTCGAAGTAGGCCATTTCCGGTTGATAGCCGGCTTCGACCAGCGTTTCGAATCCGGCTTTCACCAAGGCGGAGGCACCGCCGCAAAGGACGCATTGTTCGCCGAAGAGGTCGGTCACGGTTTCCTCGCGGAACGAGGTTTCAAACACTCCGGCACGGGCGCAGCCGATGCCGCCGGCCCAGGCGAGCGCGGTTTGTCTGGCTTTGCCGGAAACATTCTGATGGATCGCGATCAAGCCGGGAACGCCCTTGCCCGCGACAAACTGCGAGCGCACCGTGTGGCCGGGGCCTTTCGGCGCGACCAGGATGACGTCCACATTCTTCGGCGGGGTGATGGTTTTGAAATGCACGGCGAAGCCATGCGAAAACAACAGGGTCTT
>CAYWLC010000004.1:5775-34241 GCA_964458895.1 uncultured Luteolibacter sp.
GGTCTTGCCCTTCTTGAGATTGGGGGCGATGTCTTTCTGATAGACCTCGGGAATCACCGTGTCCGGAGTGGCTACGAAGATCACGTCGGCGGCCTTGACGGCGGCGGCGGTGTCCATCACCACGAAACCCATTTTTTTGGCCACCTCACGCGACTTGGATTTCGAGTACAAGCCGATGATGACCTTGAGGCCGCTGTCCTTGAGGTTGAGCGCATGGGCGTGGCCTTGCGAGCCGAAGCCAATCACGGCCAGGGTCTTGTTCTTGAGCGGGGTGAGCGGGGCGTCTTTGGTGGTGTATATTTTCGCAGGCATGGCGGGTAGGTTTGGTTGGTTCGGATGGGAGTGCGCCGCAAGCCTCCGAGGCCGCGGCGCGCGGCACCCTGCATGCATGTGCCCGCCGGGTCAAGCCACAAGACAGCCGCAAGAAGGGGCTTGCACTTTGCTTGAAGGCAATCGGCGCGCCATTGAGTGTGCGTGCGGAGAGTGCCTTGGGGGGCAGTGCATCCAAGGCGAGGCCCGTGTCAGAGGCCATTGATAGACGTGCAGATAGAGTTTGTTTCCCTTGTGGCGTGAGCCGCCCCATGTGCCGTTGCGGTATACGCCTGAACGAACTTCGATTCCCTTGCCGCAGTTCGAGCATCAATAAGGTCGTTGATCTGTTCTTGTGAAGATCTGGAGGGGGCATTGAATGCAACGTATCCAGCACCAATGCTCATCCCTCCCTTCGTTTGTAGGTTCTACGACGCCCTGCGTTTTATAAGCGCAGTTTGTATTTTGGAATTTGTAAGGGCGGAACGGGAGGGATTGCCTTCACTTCGTTACGGCTATGCCAGTTAGCGCTGCGCGTTGATTTTCCGAGCTTGCTACGAGCAAGTAGTGCGTTCGAACCCGGTGCTTCGCAGGGGTTCTCACCTAAAAACGAATTCAGCCACCCGTTTCCAACCTATTCTTTGATGTTTTCTGCGCGGATCTCACCATCTCCACGATTCTTCTTGGCGCTACGACGATCATTGTTACCCATCAATAGCAATGTGATGCCGTTATTTCGTGTCACGATTGCCAATAAACCTCAACCTTCGGGAGAAAAAATATGCTGGAATGGCCAAAACAGAACGACGCCTTGGGAACCGCAAACCGGGGCAATCCGTGTGAATCGGGCCTGTGCACATTGTGCCGGGCCGATTGCAAAGGTAAATGCGAAACTTGGCTCTCGTCGCTGATGGGACGCAAGCTCCTGTATCCCAGGGACTTCGGTCTCATCACCAGCGGTTCCGGGAACGTCTGTTCCGTTGGTGCAGGCTACCACAGTCTGCGTATCCAGGGCTACCCTTTCGGTGCCGAGGGCATTGCCAACCCGACCGAGGATAACTGCATCTTTCCCAACGTTAGGGTCGAGACCAGTTTCGGCCATGAGATCGAGACGAAGTGCCGCATCCCCCTGATGACCGGCGCGTTGGGGTCAACCTTCATCGCCGCCAAATACTGGAACGCGTTTTCCGTCGGCGCTGCGCTTTGCGGATTCCCCGTGGTGGTCGGAGAGAACGTGGTGGGTGTGGACAAGGAATCGCACTTCGCCGGCGGGCGCATCACCGCAGCTCCAGAACTGGAGCGCCGCATCGCGATTTACAAGCGCTACTACGACGGCTATGGCGCGATGATCGTCCAAATGAACGTCGAGGACACCCGCTGCGGCGTGGCCGAATACCTCATTGAGAAGTATGGCAACGATCTGATCATCGAACTCAAGTGGGGCCAGGGAGCCAAGGACATCGGTGGCGAAATCCAAGTTTCCGACATCGGGTATGCCAAGTTCCTCAAAGAGCGCGGTTACGTGGTGGATCCCGATCCCACGGATCCGGTGGTGCAGCTATCCTACGAGGACGGAGCCGTCAAATCGTTTGCCCGCCACAGCCGCCTCGGCGCGCCGCATTTGCAGAGCGCCGCAGTGGTCCGCGAGGAGTTCCTGAAGGCGGTGGCCTACCTGCGTGGGATCGGATTCAAGCGGATCTCCCTCAAGACCGGGGCCTATGGCATGGAAGGCCTCGCCCTGGCAATCCGCTGCGCGGTGGACGGCCAACTCGACCTGCTGACCATCGACGGCGCGGGCGGCGGAACAGGCATGAGCCCATGGAACATGATGGAGCATTGGGGCATTCCCTCGCTACAACTTCACTCAAAAGCCTACGAGTATTGCCAGATCCTGGCCGCACAGGGCAAAAAAATCCCCGCAATCTCCTTTGGGGGCGGCTTTGCCCGCGAGGACCATGTTTTCAAGGCCCTGGCGCTTGGCGCTCCATTCACCAAGCTGATCTGCATGGGGCGTGCCCCCATGATTCCGGGCTTCCTCGGCAGCAACATCCAAGGGGTTCTGCAACCGGAAAAGCGCACCGAAGTCTGTGGCAACTGGGATTCCCTGCCGCCCACCGTCACCGCGTTCGGCAACAAACCCGAAGCAATCTTCTCAGGCTGGGAGGCCGTGAAGGACAAGCTCGGAGCCGACGAAATGAAGCATGTCCCGTGGGGGGCCGTGGCCCTGTATGCATGGGCCGACAAGCTCACCTGCGGCCTACAGCAGTTCATGGCCGGTGCCCGCCGCTTCACCCTAGCGGACATCAAGCGCTCGGACATAGTCGCGGCGAATGAGGAGACTGCCCGTGTCACCGGCATCCCCGGCCTAACCGAGGCCTTGGACGACAAAGCCAGGGCCATCCTCAGCTAATCACCCGCCCCGCAGGACGTGCGGATTCAAATCCAGCAAGACAAATGGGGTTTTTCGCGAGGAAATCGCGCTCCGCAGCGGTCAGACTGATGCCGGGTTTTTCCTTGAGCAACTGGTCCATGTTGGATGGGAATTTATCTTTCGGCACCGCCTCCAGCCGCTAGCTCCAACCCATGCCGCCGGAAGCCATCGATGCCTTCATCTCCCGCTGGGAAAATTCCGGTGCCGCCGAGCGCGCGAACTACCAGATGTTCCTCTCCGAACTCTGCGATATCCTCGAAGTTACCCGCCCCGATCCCACATCGGCCGATCCCACAAAAAACCTCCACGTCTTCGACCGCGCCATCACCCGCGTCAATCCAGATGGCTCATCCGTCACCAACTACATCGATCTCTACAAAGCCCGCCACTTCGTCCTCGAAACGAAACAAGGAGTTTCCGAAAGTGGCGGCGATCAGGGGTCGCCGCCCCCTCTTTCATCCAAATCCGGTCACGGCAAACGCGGCACCGCCGCCTTTGACCGCGCCCTCGAACGCGCCTTCCACCAAGGCCGCGGCTACATCACCTCGCTCCCCGTCGCCGAGGGCCGCCCGCCATTTCTCATCGTTTGCGATGTCGGCCACAGCATCGACCTCTACGCCGAATTCTCCGGCACCGGTGGCCATTACGAACATTTCCCGGACCCGAAACACCACCGCATCCTTCTCACCGACCTCCGCAACGAGAAAACCCGCGCAACCCTCCGCGCCATCTGGACCGATCCGTATTCGTTAGATCCGTCCAAGAAAGCCGCCGAAGTCACCCGCGACATCGCAGGCCGCCTTGCGAAACTCGCCAAGTCCCTTGAAGCGGACAAGCACGACCCGCGCGTCATCGCCGGATTTCGCCAACGTTGCCTCTTCACCATGTTCGCCGAAGACATCGGTCTGCTGCCGGAAGACGGTTTCAAAAAACTCCTCGATCAGGTGAAACAATCGCCGCACGGCTTCCCCGTGCTGGTCTCCGCGCTGTGGAAGGAAACAACCCCCTTTCTCCCGCCCTCCGGTCCGGCCCAATGGCTCTTTCAGGGGCCTCCCGCAAAAAGCAAACTCCTAGCAGCCAGCCAGTAGTGAGCGTCAACGGTGCGCATCCATGCGAGATGCCCCCGAAGCCAGAGACGCACAGAGTCCCATGAACACGAATCAAAGCGAATAATCAGGCAAGAAAAAAGAAGGGCGGAACGGGAGGGATTCGAACCCTCGGTAACCTTTTGAGCTACGCTCCCTTAGCAAGGGAGTGCTTTCGACCACTCAGCCACCGTTCCTGGAAGCAGGTCAGGGGGGTTCAATCATAGTGCGGGAGGGTCGTCAACCCCATGGACGGGTTTCTTTTGCAAATGTTCCTCAACCGCAACTTCTGCCGCAGGTTCCGCAGACTCAACATCCGCCGGGAGAGTGACCGACTCGGGTGCGGGCTCGGGTGCGGGCTCGGGTGCGGGCGGCTCGGGTTCGGGAGAAATCTCGGGTGTGGGTTCGGGCTCGGGTGCGGTGACCGGAGTGGAGGGATCGAAGTCTCCGGTTTCGTGGGAGTGGGTTTCCACGGGCGCTTCGGCTTCGCTTGTGGCCAGGTCCTCGTCGTCGGCGCTAACAGGTACATCCTCGGGGTTGTCCGCGGATCCCTCAGCGAAGTCGTCGTCCTCGTCGTTGCTAACAGAATCATCCTCGGGGTTGTCCGCGGATTCCTCAGCTGGGTCTTGGCTGGATGCCGCTGCGGCAGCGTCTTCGGGGGAGGCGGGTTTGGTCTTGTTGGATTTTTTCTTTTTGCGTTTGGCGGCCTTGCCTTCGGTGTTGGATTCCGTGGTGGAGTTATCTCGGACGTCCTGGACGACGAGGGTGTCATCGGTGAAGAGCAGGATGTGGCCTTGTTGGAGCAGCCAGAAGAGGTCGGCGGCGAATTCCGCGGGTGGGGCGGAACCCCCTTCCGGGAGGACGGCTTTCCACAAGCCTTCGAGTTTGGCGGGTTTGTTGGCGCGGATCCAGGCGACCATGATGCCCGGGCGTTCCGCGAGCACGGCATTGAGCGGGAGCGGGTGTGGCCGGGCGGGGCCGGTGAAGAGTTTGCCCATGCGTTTGAAGACCGGCAGGTGTTCGGCTTCGACGGCGCGGCAGACGGCGGGGATCAGGATGGCCGGATGGTTGCGGGCGTGGTTGCCCGCGACCTTCAATGAGGTCAGCAGCGAGGGGGATAGATTTTTCGGCGGGATCGACGCGAGCACATCGGCGTAGTGGGATTCCTCGAAAGCCTGGTCGAAACAACGCGCGCCCAACTGGCGTTCCGCCTCGTTGCGGTCGTCGATCCATGCGTCATCCGCGTCGCCCTTGATGCGCCAGCGGGTCTTTTTCTTCATGGTTTCCAACCATGCGGTGACGGCTTCCTCGCCGCGCTCGACACGGACCATCGACGAATAGAACGGGAAGGGCGTGCTGGAAAAATACTCGCGGTGCAGACGCCGCAGGTTGACCTGATAGGAATGGTGATTGGGCGGCCCGAGCCACTCGCCGGATATGCCACAACGTGCGACCAGTTGGAAGTTGCCGGTCGGGGGCTCCACCTCGATGGTTTCCTCATCGACGAACTGGGTGCGCAGGTCCGACTGCCACAAGTGGCGCAACGCATCGTCTTGTGTTAGAAAGATCGACGAGTCCAGTTTGCCGCAGAGCAGGGGCGCGTGGGGTGCCGGGGCTTCGAAGACGGCGCGGCAGCGGCCGCGTTCCGCCAGAAGAATCTTGGCGACATCGTAAAGTGGATAGACGCGCGCGACCTGATGGATTTCCTTGCCGATCAGATGGACCGCCTCGGGGTCCGGATTGAGGGTGACGCGCACGCCCTCGGCGGGTGGCGCGTCGACATCGCGCGGCGGACCACTGCGGCGGTCATCGAAGCGCCTGCCGCGGTCTTGGGACTGCCGACGACCGCCATCGCGGTCACGGTTGTTATCGCGACCGACCTCGCGTCCGCCTTTGCCGCGATCCTGCGGACCACGATCCTCACCGCGTGATGAGGAGCCATGGGATTTGGAATCGGGTTTCGACGGGCGGTCGGATTGTGCGCCAGTAGCCCGCGCCCAAGCGGGGCCTAACGCAAAACTGGACAGCAGGCTGCTCAACGGATCGTTTTCAGAATCACTCACGGCGCGAACTGTATCGGGTGTTTTTGAAAATGACAAACTCCACGTTGCGTCATTTTACAGGGGGGTTGAGGGGATCAAAAGCGCAAGAATCCGGCGAGTGGAGCCTTCGTGGGGGGCGAGGATCCGGGCGGCATTTTGAGTCATGGCTGCGGTCGTGAGTGGGTCGAGGGCTTCGCGGATGGCATGGGATAGCCCGGATGGATCGAGATTACGGATGCATCCCTGCGCGGCGACGAGGCGGGATGCGAGCGGTTCGAAATTTTCCATGTGCGGGCCGAAAATGACGGGTTTGTTGGCTAGGATAGCCTCGCTGGGGTTTTGTCCGCCGGTGGAAAAGAAGCTCTTGCCGATGATCACGACATCCGCATGCGCCGTCCAATCCCGCAGCTCGCCGGTGGAATCGATCAGAAAAACCGGGTCGCCATCGCGCACGGCCTCGGGGTCGAATTTGGATCGCAGCAGCACTTGGAAGCCCGCGCGTTCGAGGTCCAGTTTGACTTGGGACCTGCGTTCGGCATGGCGGGGAACGATCACGGGCAGGGCATGGGGCGCGGCATCGCGGATGGCTGCCGCGATCCACGCATCCTCTCGCGCGTGGGTGCTGGCCGCGAGAATGACCGGGCGACCCTTTCCGAAGGCATCGAGCATCTGTTGGAACTCGGGCCGCCGGGCGGGAGGACTCCCACCGGCAGGATCAAACTTAAGGCTGCCGGTGTGATGAATGCGGCGGGAGTCCACGCCGAGACGCTGCCAGACTTCCGCATCCCCGGGTTCCTGGATGGTCACGCCCTCAAGCAACGAAAAAACCGGCTGCAACCAGGTGGCAAAGCGCCGGTAACGGCGGTTAGAGCGTGGCGACATGCGGGCGTTGACGAGGGTCACGGGGATGCCGCGCCGATGGCATTCTAACAGAAGATGCGGCCATGCCTCGCCTTCTATCAGAACAATCCGCGACGGTGCGAAGCGCGTGAGGTAACGTGCGACCATCGATGGCAGGTCGAGCGGCGCATAGGTGACGCGCAGGTCAGGGATGGGCGCGGCGCTGGCCACGGCATGACCGGTGGCGGTGCCGGTGGCGAGCACGAAGCGCTGTCCGGGTGTGAGGATCCGCCACTCGCGGATCAATTTGAGAGCTAACAGGGATTCACCCACGCTGACGGCATGGATGTGCACGGCACCGCGGGGTTCGGATTCCTGCGGGGTCGAATAGATTGCGGCGCGTTCACCGAGGCGGGTGCGCAATCCCCCGCGCCGCAGCATTTTGACGATCCACCCGGGAAACGCCGCAATGAAGAGCAGCGGCAACACCAGTCGGTAGATCAGGAGGGAGATGGACCATCGCATCGCGGCCCAGCGTACCGAGGGGTCATTGGGTTGCAACACCGTTTTTCGCGGGGAATGATCAAGCGGCGCCGGATTTCACCAGGGTCATCACGCACTCGAGATGGCGCGTGTGCGGGAACAAATCAAAAGGCTGCACATCCGCAGGTTGATAGCCGCCAAGACCTAACAACCTCAGGTCCCGGACCTGGGTGGCGGGGTCGCACGAGACATACACCACGCGGGCCGGGGAGAAGGCCAGCAACTGGTCGATGAACTCGGGCGTGCAGCCCTTGCGCGGAGGGTCGATGACCACAGCGGTACGCGCGGCTGGGAAAGCGATCTCGGCGAAGATATGCTCGGCGGATGCTGTTAGAAAAACCGCGTTGGCGATGTGGTTGGCCGCGGCGTTCTTGCGCGCCCATTCGCAGGAGGTTTCGGAAACCTCAACTCCCGCGACCTTTTCAAAGTGCCGCGCGAGGGACAGTGCGAACAGGCCGGAACCGCAGTAGGCATCCACCAGGAAATCAATGCCGGGAGGCGCGGCCTGGCCCGCGACATAGCCGGTAAACGCGGGCAGGATGAACGGGTTGTTCTGGAAAAAATCGCCCGCGAGGAATTGGAAGGTCAGGTTGCCGACGCGTTCGGTGGCGGTGGCTTTGAAATCTGTTAGAACGCCGTCACCCGTGGCGCGGACCAGCACGGTGGAACCGCGTTTGTAGGTGTGTGCGTTGGCGCGGATGCCTGCGCGGATTTCCGGCAGCGCGGTGTTGACGGCCTCCATGGCGATGAGGCATTCCGGCACATCCACGAGGCGGAACCTCTGTCCGTTGGCGAGAAAGCCGATCGCGCCGATGGCACCGTCGCGTGGGGCGTCGAAGTGCGGGGTGATCTTGGAGCGGTAGTGCCAAAGTTGTTCCGTGGTTAGACACGGGTTCACGGGGAAGACGACACCCGCCATGTGTTGCATCAACTCGGCCACCTGACGCGTCTTCCAGTCGAGTTGTTTCTGATAGGCCAGGTGTTGGTACTGGCATCCGCCGCAGTCGCCGAACAAGGGGCAGGGCGGAGCCACGCGGTCCGGCGACGGGGCGATGACTTCTATCAGATCCGCGTGCGAGCAGTTTTTGTCATTGCGATGGATGCGCGCGCGCACCGTTTCCCCGGGCAGGGCGAAGGGCACGAAGACCACCCATCCGTCGACCCTGCCGATGCCCGCGCCGAGATTGGTTAGAGCATCGATGTCCAGCACGATCTCCTGATGGTAATCAAAAGGGGTGGGGACGAATTTCCTGGGCGGACGAGGCGTCATCTGCGAAACGGATTCAATCCACCGGATCGAGCGGAGGAAGGATGGCGGCTTTCACCGTGGCGCTTTGCCGCTTGCGGAAAGCGGCGAGTTTTTCCGCCAGTTCCGGGTTGTCATTGGCGAGCATGGCCACGGCGAAGAGCGCGGCGTTCACGGCACCGGCCTTGCCGATGGCGAAGGTGGCCACGGGGATGCCGCCCGGCATCTGGACCATGGCTAACAGGGCGTCCATGCCATGGAGTGATGTGGAATCGATGGGCACGCCGAACACCGGGATGTCTGTTAGAGCGGCGGTCACTCCGGCGAGGTGGGCGGCGGCACCGGCACCGGCGATGATGCCTTTCAAGCCACGCATGCGGGCACCGGCGGCGTATGCCGTTAGTTTGTCCAAGGACCGGTGGGCGCTGGCGACCTCAGCTTCCCAAGGGATACCGAAATCCCTGAGGGTTCGGGCCGCGTGTTCCATGATCGGCCAGTCCGAGGTGCTGCCCATGATGATTCCGACAAGTGGTGTTGGGGTCATGGGCGAAACGTGCCGGTGCGGACGAGGCGAGTCAAGAAACGAGAAACGCCCCCCGCCCCACACGGGTTACCGGAATTCTCCCCCCGGATCATTCCGGCTCGTGCGAAACGAGAGGCGGGCATATGATGCACCCGTAATGGTGCGGGGGCAAGCCGGAATTCCCGAATTTTTGTGCCGCTTATTACGCAGGGGTCTGAGTCCTATGGATTGAGCCGGCTGCGGATTGAAGCCGTGGCTTTTTCGATGAGCACCCTCATTTCCGAGTCGGCTCTTGGGTTGGCGGCTTTCAGGACCGGCAGGCTGTCTTCACCGCCGACGCGCCCGAGCAAGCGCACGGCTGACTGGCGCTGACCGCCATCGTTTTGGTCAAAGCCGCGGATGATCCTGGGTTCAATCATCTTGCCGAGGTCGCCGTAAAGCGACTCCCATTCGGAGGGTTTTTCGTGCCACAATTCATCCAGAGCCGGGATTGCCTCGGTGTTTTTTTCCTTCACGATCAGACTGATCATTTCCCTTGGCACCGGGGATTTTTTGGCCATCAAGGCCTTGACTTCCTTGAGAGCGGCGTCTCCCGCAGGGCCGGGTTTATCAGACCATACGGCAAGAGCGTTACAAACATCGGTTTTGAAAATCACCCATGGAGAGCCTAACAGAGCAAGTAATTTGCGCGTGACATCACTGCGATAGACTTTCGGTTCCGCGCGGGCGAGTCGCTGCACGGCGCCTTTGACGCGATCGAGGTCGATGCTGT
The DNA here is from genome assembly GCA_964458895.1 of uncultured Luteolibacter sp. GTDB lineage: Bacteria > Verrucomicrobiota > Verrucomicrobiia > Verrucomicrobiales > Akkermansiaceae > Luteolibacter. The sequence continues at coordinate 15,567 of CAYWLC010000004.1, forward strand.
CGAGTTCCTTGATGTTAAGGGTGTAAAAACCGGGATCATCCTGATTGGTGAGAACATTGATATCACCCGCGATAAAGGTTTCGTTTTTCACGCGGACCTCGACCACCGAGAGGTCGGTGTGGATTTTCACCATGGTGCCGAAGACTTTGGCGATCTCGGCGATTTCCTCGATGGTTTGGTCGATGCCGGTGATGACCATGAGGAAATCGGCCTTGTCGCGCGGGTAGTAGTGGGTGTCCTTGGAGGCGCCGGTGGTGCGCAGGATGTAGTCGCGGATGAGAATGCGGTTTTGTTCACGCAAGTCGCGCAGCCAGAGGCCGACGGCGTGTTTAGAGCTTTTTCCCTCCTTGAGGCGTTGAATTTCCTCCACGAGGGGTTTGGTTCCGATGAGGTTTGCCAGCTCGGTATTGGTGGTGGTGGTCGGGTCGGTTTCCACTGGCATGGATTTGGCGGGGTTCGCCTGCGCGTTCTTATTGACCAGCGGGACCGAGCCCAAGGTGAAGCAGAAGGGCAAGGTCATGAGGCAAGCGACCATGAGTAAACCCAGGACAGCGGCTTTTTTGCGGGCCCTGGGATTGGCATAAAGCAGAGCCACCATGCCGAGCAAGCTGACAAAACCGGTCATGACCAGGCGGTTGAGCGTGGTCATTCCGTCCAGCGCGCCTCCCTGGCGGGCACCCAATATCAGAAGCAAGGCCATCAAAACCATGCCCGTGACACCCACCGCACCTGCGATGATGCGTTGGGGTGAAGCTGGCTCAAAGGTGGATGGGTCCGGAGGATTTTGATAGGGAGAGGCTGGCTGATACGCGCCCTGGGTGGCTTGAGTGGCCAGCGGCACACGGCGGAATTGGTTCAGTCTTGGGTCCTCGTGTTCGCCAGGGTAGAATTTTTTTCCGCGCACGATGGTCTCATCGTTGATTTTGAAGCGGTGTTCGCAACCGCCGCACTCGACGGTTCGACCGCGCAGGTCTTCGCCTACTTTGAAACGCTGGCCGCAGGAAGGGCAGCGGATGAGCAGCAGCATGTCGTCTGATTTGGAAGAAGGCATCGCGATGTGGGTATTATTAACAACAAATTAGGCGTTTGCAACCTTCAAGCACAGGCGGCGTCCGCGACGCGGAGGCCGTCCATGGCAGCGCTGACGATTCCGCCCGCGTAACCCGCGCCCTCACCGCATGGATAGAGGCCGGCCACCTGCGGGTGTTGCAACGTGTCATCGCAGCGCGGGATTCTGAGTGGAGAACTGGTGCGGGTTTCAAACCCTAACAGAAGCACCTCATGCGAGACATAACCGGGCATCCGGCGGTCGAACAGGCGCAAGCCCTCGCACAAGCGGTTGGTGATCCATGGTGGCAGCAATTCGTGCAAAGGAGCCGGGTTGGAGCCGGGAAAATAACTGGATTCCGGCAGATCGCTGGAGATTTTCCCGCTGAGGAAATCCGTGACGCGCTGGCCGGGCGCGGTCTGGCCGCCGCCGCCCGCGAGTTTGGCCGCGCGTTCGAGTTGTTTCTGGAAAACCAGGCCGGCCAATACGCCGTGATGTTTTGTTAGATCCGCCAAGTCCTCAGGTTCCACGGTACACACCATGCCGGAGTTCGCGAAGGGCGAGTCCCGGCGTGACAGGCTCATGCCGTTGACCACCACCTCGTCGTTTTCGGTGGAGGCCGGGACGATCCAGCCGCCCGGGCACATGCAGAACGAATGCACGCCGCGGCTGCGGATTTCGGTGGCCAGGCGGTAGCGCGCGGCAGGCAGCAGGCGCGGGCGCTCCTCGCCGACGGGCAGATGGTACTGGCTGTGATCGATGAACGCCTGCGCGTGTTCGATGCGGAAACCCACGGCGAAAGGCTTGGGTTCTAACAAAATTCTCCTGGTGGCCAGCAAGTGATAGATATCACGCGCCGAGTGGCCGGTGGCCAGGATCACCGCATCCGCATGGATTTCCCCGCCGTCCGCAGTGACGACCCCGCGGATGTGTTGGTCCGCGATGATGAAATCCGTGACCTTGGATTGGAAGCGCACCTCCCCCCCGGCGCGCAGGATTGAGGCGCGCATGGCCATGACCACGTTGGGCAGCAGGTTGGAACCGATGTGCGGATGAGAGTCTGTTAGAATCCGGTCCGGCGCGCCGTGGGCGACGAGGATTTCATAGATTCGGGCCACCGGCCCGCGTTTGGTGGCGCGGGTGTAGAGCTTGCCGTCGGAAAACGTGCCCGCGCCGCCTTCGCCGAAACAATAGTTGGACTCCTCTATCACGCGCCCCTCGCGCAGCAGCGGGGCGAGATCGAACCGGCGGGATCGCGCGTCCCGGCCGCGCTCTAACAGAATTGGTTTCACCCCGCGTTCCAGGCAGCGCAGTGCGGCGAACATGCCCGCCGGGCCGCAGCCGACGATGATGACATCGCGGGGCTTGGCCGGGAGCGGGGGGGCGGACCAGGACGGTTTCGGTTGGGGTGGTGGGGGTAAGTCGAGCGCCACGTCGAGGCGCAGCTGCACCTTGATGGATTTCTGGCGGGAGTCGATCGAGTGTTTGCGCAGGATCAAGCCACCGATGCGCGAGACCGGGATGCCGAGTTTGGCGGCGACGGCGGCGCGGCGAGCGGAGTCCAACTCGGAGGATTCGAGCGGCAGGGTGATATCGACGGTTTCAAAGATTGGAAGCACAGGGAGCTGGAGGCGGGATAAGGGTGCAAGGACAGCCACGCGACCCAACCCGTGAAGATCAGCAAACCGCCGGGTCACGGGTGATCACCATGCTCACCAGCGTCGGTTTTTTCTCTCGCGGTAAATGACCGCATCCAGTGAGAAGGCGCCCGCCCCCGAGAAAATCAGCGCGATCATCGGGATCAGATAGAGCAGGGCCGGTTCCTTGGCAACCGTCACGCCCTGGCTTAAGAACCACGGGGCTGATCCGCAGGTTTGGAACGCGGCCACCACCATCGTGAATGCCAGCAGGAAGGCAGCCGGACGCGTGGCGATGCCCACGATAATGAGTGCCGAGGCCAACACCTCGGCGGTGACACAGGCACCCAGGTTGAAGGCATGTGACATGCGGCTGAATGGAAAGATGCCCGCCACGGGGAAGTTGTTTTTCAGCGTGGCGAACGCCAGCAGTTTGGGGATGCCGTGGCCGACGAGCATCATTAGGCCGGTGAGCGTGCGCAACATGAGAATGCCGAGCGAGGCGGTCGCATCCCGCGTCCCGCAGTCAAAAAAGAATTTTTTCATTCGGCGTCAGGGGCGGTGGTTGTGGCGGAGATGGTGATTTGTTTGAGGCGGTCATCGCCTTCCGGCGAGTGGGTTTCGATTCCGGGATAGTCGGCGAGGATGTGATAGACCATGCGCCGGTAGTAGGCGTTGAGCGGGCGCATTTGATAGGGATTGCCGGTGGTTTTCACGCGCTCGGCGAGGCTCCGGATTTCGTCGGCCATCTTGTCCTCGCGGATGGTGCGGAAATGCTCGCAGTCCACCTTGAAGCGCTCGGCTTTGGGAAACTGCCGCCGCAGGATGCGGTTGACGAGGTATTGCAGGTCGTCCAAGCGGTCGCCGTCCCGCCCGATGAGCGTTTTGCTTTCGGTGGTGCTGATTTGCAGGCACGGCCCGTCCAGGGTTTCCTGCGTCGCGATGGTTGCCGCGACTCCGAGGTGCCCGAGCATGGTATCAAGGATTTTCGTTGCGGATTCCACGGTGGTCATGGTCTTAGTTTAAACACATCCGGAGCCGGGTCAACCACCTGCAATGCCTTTGTGATGGAAAATCGCGGGTGGGCGGGCCCCCGCAAGGGCTGCAGATGAAGGGCCGCCTGACTTTACGGTTTCCGGGGGAACGCGAAGCAGTTATGTTCGCTCGTGATGACCCACGAACAGGACCTGTTAACCGCCGCGCCAGAGCGTTGGGACGAGGCGTGTTTTGCCGTACCCGCAGTCCGGGCGCTGGTGGCATCCGGCTTGGGGGTGGGGGTCTTGTGTCGGGAGGAACAGCGGGGTTTCTGGCAATCTCTAACAGGATTGGAGGTGCTGGCGTATCCGGAAAAAATCAAGACCAAGGCGCTGGTCGCCCTGATCGGCGGTGGGTGGAGGGCGGGGCTGGTGTGGGAGCCGGGGTTGGCGGCGGATGCGTTGCAACAGGCGAGGGTGCCACGGCGATTGGGGCCGGACGGGAGGAAGTTGAACAAGCGCCTGACCCATCCGTTGGTGTTTTCCGGGGGGGCGATGGAGCACCGGGTGCGGTTTTATCTATCCGCAGTGGAGTCGATGGGCGTTTCAACGACCCGGCCGGAGTTCTTCGCGCCCTCCCACATGGGTGTCGAAGCGGTGCCCGGAAGCGTGCTGCTGTGTCCGGATTCGGATTTCGGTCCAAGCCGTGAATGGATTTTGGAACGCTGGATTGAGACCGCCGCGCTTCTGATAGAAAACGGCCGACAGGTGACAGTGGCCGTCCTGGAGGGTGGGCGGGGGCTGGGGAAATCGCTCGCGGCATCGCTGGGTGATGACGTGGGGTTCATTTGTGCATCCCCGCTGGCGGAGGCCCTGCCCATGCTGGCTGCGCATGCCATGGTCATCTCTGCGGATGGATCACTGCCGCACCTTGCCGCGCACGTTGGTGCGACCTGCATCACGCTTTTCGGCCCGAACGATCCCGCGTGGAAACGCCCGCTTGGCAGGCACCACGCGATGGTCCGCCGCCACACCGAATGCGCGCCATGTCTGTTAGACCGCTGTCCGTTCGACGGGCGCTGCCAGACTGAGTTGTCGAGTGCGCGTGTCCGGGCGACGATTTGCCAAATAACACGGCGGCAAGGGCATTGATATCAACCTCTGGCCATCAGGGCCGGGCTGATGCTTCAGACGAGAGGGAACTCACCATCCTTGTCGATGCCGACCCAGCCGAGTTTGCCGAAGGCGCGTAGAATCGAATCGATCGGTTCGCCGTCGTCCTCGCCGTCGCCATGTTCGATGGTGGCGGAGGTGCTGAGTCCGTGGAGCGACTCGATGCTGATCACGGTGTTATAACATTCCAGATAGATCCAATCGCCCCAGGTTTTGGATTCGTGACGAGGGGTCAGGTGTTCCTTTTGGAATGCTGCTAGAACCTCCACCAGAGTTGTGGGGAGAGCGGATTCGGGAAGTCGGACGAGTGTTTCCATGAGCAAGGGGCGTTGGAGACGCTATCGGGGTGGCGCAACCGTGGGTAGTATGAACGAAGATGCGCGCAAGGTCTAGGATCGATTGCAAAAGAACCACAACGAAAACACCCGGTCCCTTGTGAAGGGAACCGGGTGTGGTGAGAATTGCTGGGTCGTGTGGGGCTTTACCAATCACCGCCACCACCGCCGCCGCCGCCTTTGTAGCCGCCGCCGCCACCTTTGTAGCCGCCTCCACCGCCACCTTTGTAGCCGCCTCCGCCGCCGCCTTTGTAGCCGCCGCCGCCACCGCGACGATCGCCACCGTAGCCGCCTCCACCGCCACCGCCGCGGCGTTCGCCGCCGCCACCGCTGCTGCGGCGCTCACCGCCGAAGCCACCGGGCTTGTTTTCCTTGGGCTCCGAGGCGTTCACGCGGAGAGCGCGGCCTTGGTAGTCGTAACCATTGAGAGCCTCGATCGCGGCATTCAATTGGCTTTGGTCGCCGAGGGTTACGAAGGCGAATCCCTTGGATCTGCCGGTGTCGCGATCGGTGATGATTTTAACCCGTTCAACCGGGCCGTGTGCGGCGAAGAGTCCAGTGACGTCTTCTTCAGTTGCAGTGTAGGGCAGGTTGCCCACGTAGATGTCCATTTTCGTCTGTTTTATCACGCCATCACATTCAACACTTCCTGAGACCATGGCGTTAGAGACCAGACGAAGCGCACCCGCCCGCGAGATTGACGAGCGAACGCTAGTGGCTTTAATGGCAAGGCCTCACTTTGGCAAGAAATGTTTTTGAAAAAATCCGGGCAGGAACCGCCGATCTAATTTGAAAGTGACTGAATCAACTGGATGGCTTCGGGGAAATCAGGGCGGAGTTGGACGGCACGGGTGGCGGCGGTACGGGCCTCATCGTGCCGGCCGAGACGGATGAGGATGGTGGCGCGAGCGTAGGGGATGGCGGCATCCCGGGGATCGGCGTCTTGGCCCTTGAGCAGGGCGGCAAGGGCATCCTGGGGTCGGTTCATGGCACTGCGGGCGAGGCCGAGGTTGTACCACGCCCGCGCATGTGAGGGGTCCAGCCGGACGGTTTTTTCAAGAGCTTCGGCGGATTTAGCCAAATCGCCGACTTCATTCCATGCGAGGGCGAGTTTGAAATGGAAATCCGGGTCGTTGGGGGCCAGACGGATGGCGGATTGCAAGGATTTGATGGCACCTTGCGTGTCGCCCGTGGTGCTGAGGTGGATGGCCAGGTCATGGTGGAAGGCCGGGGAATTGGGATCCAAGACGATGGCTTTGCGGAGTTGCCGGATCGCTGTGGGGGTATCGCCTTGGAGGCTGGCGAACTGGCTGAGTTGGGCGCGTCCCGTGGGTTGGTCGGAATTGAGGTCGAGCATGTGAACCAATTCGCGACCGGCCCTGGCATTGAGATCGAGGTTGGGCATGAGCGCCCATGCGGCGGCTACCCGCACGGAACGGACGGGGTCATTGAGCAGGGGTTGGATGGCCTTGCACACAGGGCCGTTGTTTTGGCGGGTTTGGGCCATCAGGGAGCGGATGGCGGCTTCGCGCACGAGCGGACTGGCGTGGAACAATTGGTCTAACAGGGCACGGGTGGTTTCCGGGTCGAAGACCCAGCGGGCTAACAGATGGCAGGCGGTCGCCCGCCATGCGGGAATTTCGTCGGTTTTAAGAAGACGGATGAGACCATCGCGGGCGGAGGCGTCACCGCGGCGGGCGGAGGCGATGAGGGTGGCGCGGTCATGGGAGGGACGATTGAGGCGCTCACCGTACCAGATTTTGGAGGCATTGAGTGACCATGCGGCATCCTTGTCGTTATGACAGCGGTTGCAGGCGTTGGGGACGCCGAAGTCGAGGGAGAGTTGGGGGTCCGGGATGGTGTAACCGTGATCATGGCGCGGGTGGCGTTGCATGTAGGGGGTGACGGGCATGTGGCACCCGGTGCAGTCGTTGCCCTTGCTGTCCTGTTTGTGATGTCCGTGCAGGGTGGGGATGATGAAGGGGGCGGGCGGTTGGGTGCCGCCGCCGTGGCAGCGCATGCACAAAGCGTTGCCGGGGAGAAGGCGCTTGCCAGTGTGCGGGTCATGGCAATCGATGCAGCGGATGCCCACGTGGTGCATCCGGCTTGTTAGAAACGAGGTGAACTCGTAGTCTTCGTCCCGCACCTGGCCGTCGGGGTGGAAGGTGTCGGATTCATCGGCAACGGTGAGGCTGAAGTGGTCGAAGAACGCCTCGCCCGGGATGAGATCGCCGGTGATCTCGCTGCGGCGGGCGTGGCAGGCGCCACAGGTGTCCAACATTTGATCGCGGGTGAATTTCCGGAGGGTGGGGTCCTTGGGCTTTTCCTGGCCGTAGGAAACCGCATGGTTTTTCTGCCAGACGGCATGGTTATTCATCGGGCCGTGGCAGGCTTCGCAGCCGACGGACATTTCGGCCATGCGGGTGTGATAAGTGTCGGTCTGAGGATCATAGTTTTTGCGCAGGCGGGTGTTGTGGCAGGCGGCGCACATGGCGTTCCAGTTCATGCCCTGGCCGGTCCACGCGCCCCAGTCGCCCGGGTTGCGCTCCTCGTCACCGTAAACATCGAAGAGTTCGTTCTTTTTCGGATCGTAGCTGACATCGCAGGTCTGGAGTCGCCCGCCCTGCGCGGGGATGAGGAACTGGCGCAGCGGGTCGTTGCCGATGATTCTAACAATCTGATAGGTGTTGCGCCGGTTGTCGAGGCCGCGGGTGAGGATTTGGGGTGTCTGGTCCGCGCCCATGAAGGTCTGGGAGGTATCGCTGCCGTGGACGAGCGTTTGTTTTGGGGAAAACGCCTTTTCATCCAGGTCCATGCGGACCTTGCGCTCGGCGAGCGCGTGGTTGGATGTCATCCAGCCGGTGAAGGCCTTTTCGTGACACTCCCGGCAGCTCTCCGAACCGGCGTAAGCGGCGCGGACCTCCTCGAAATCCGCGAGAACGGGGGGCGGTCCGGCGGGAACCCGCGCGGGTGGCGGGGGAACGGTTCCCGCGGGCCGGAAAATGATGGTTAGAACCGCGGCCGAAAGCAGGGCTGCGGTCAGAACAAGGGTGATGGACATCCGGGACATCACTTGGCGGGCTCGATTTTGGCACCCTTGAGGAATGTTATCTGTTTGTCGAGATAGCTGATGAATTCCGCCCGCTGGTTGGCGGTGACTTCCGGGGGCAATGGGTTGCCCGCCGCCCTCTTCCGGGCCTCCATGAATAAGGTCAATGCTTCGGATGGACGTCTTTGCGACCACGCCGTCACGGCCTTTTTGCCGATCAGAACACCGGCCCGGTAGTTGTTGCGGGGGCCTCCCTGCAAACCGGAGGCGAAGTTATAACATGCCAGCGCGCCATCGGTGTCGCCGTTGGCCTCGCGCATGGCACCCAAATTTTCGTGGATGGACAACCTGACTTCAATTTTCAACATGCCAAAGCCTGCCGCCGGGCCCGTCTTTTCCGATTCCTCGATTTGTTTGGCCGCATGCTCAAGAGTATCCAGCGCCAACGCGGGTTTGTCATCCCGGAACTGTTGCTGACCTTTCCTCAACAAGTGGTTGGCAAAAAGAAAACGTGCGGCGAAACCGGCCTCCATCCCGCCTTCCAGATGGATGGCCTTGGCAAATGCGTTTTCCGCATCCGGGTCCATCTGCAGTTGGCTGCACAGGTTTGCGATGTTCACATAGCAAGCCGGGTTGAAGGGTTGGAGCAATGCGGCTTCCTGCCAGTCACCCAAGGCGCGCCGCACCGCTTCCTCGGGATAGTCACCCGCTTTCCGCGCCTTGGATTCATGGAATAACCCGGCCCTCATTTGATAGAACTCATAGTGCGGCCAGATATGGATTGCCTCGGTCAGGGCATCGATCTGCGTTTCGGACGACGCCACCGCTTGCTTGCCGATATAGAGAGGCCACAAGCAGCGGGTCACCTGTGTGCCTTTCCAACCGTAGGGAAACAGGACGAGCGCACAGGCCACGGCGGCGACTGTGCAAAGCATCCGGCTGAAGAAGCCCGAAGTGCCGGACGCTTTTTCCCCGGGGCGTGACATCAGCCCGAGGCAGATTCCTAACAGAATAATTCCCGGCAGAAGATGAAACACAAAACTGAAACACGATTGCACCAGCATGCCAACGAGAGCCGCAAGGGCCCCCAATTTCCATGAGTCACCGGGATGGGATTCTTTCGCGGTGGCGGCAAACAGGATTTTCAGAAGGGTGCTGATCAGCATGACGACCAAAAACCCCAACAAGAGGCCGCTGCCTATCAGTCCGTAATCGGTGGCGGATTGGATGATTTCGTTGTGAACCATTTCGGGTCTAGCAAAGCCGTAACCATTCGCCTGTTGATCCCACCATCGGAAACACTCCCAACTGAAACTCTGGCTGCCTCCCCCGGTCAGGGGATGTTGCCCAATGCATGACATTGCGATGCCGAGAAAGTAGAGGCGGCAGGTATTGTCCAGGACGGCGTTCAATCCGGTGTTGGCGTGCCTGGCCTCCTGGGCCTGCTGCCATCCCATGAACCAGAAGGCCGCGATTGCCATTCCAATCACGGGGATGGCGATCAGCGTGGGTGCGAACCATCGCGCCTCCCTGCGTTTTCCGATCATCAGCACCACTGCGGCAAACACTCCTCCGGCGAGGGCCGCGGCGAGGATGCCGCCACGGGAATGCGTGAACCAAACCCCGCACAATCCTGCGAGGGCTAGCAGTCCCCATATCATCCGGGTCACCAGCGAGTGCCGGCCAAACAAGGCGGCGGCTCCCACCAACATCGAGGAAGCGACCAGATAGTTGGCGGCCTCGTTGTAGTGGGAGAAAAAGCCGGTCGCGACGCCCGGAGTGGCACGGGCGCGGAATATCGGCGAGTATTCCGGATCGAAGATTTGGATTCCGATCACAACCAAATTCGCCAGCAGGAGCAGCGCCAGGCCCCAGCTCAGAATCCTTTCGGCACCAACGTGACCGGCGATGGCGCAGACGCTGATGAAAGCGCAAATCGCGGAACAAAGCAGAAGAAGATCCGACCACCCGAATTCCACCACCGGTGAATCCAATGCCCTCCAGGCGAACCAAGCGGCGGTCAGCATTGCCAGGGCGACTATCCAGAAATTCGCGGGGATCCTATCCCGTTTCCATAACACCGGCATGGCCGAAATCACGGAAATGCCGAGAGCCAGAATCGATGGGCCCCACGACCATGGCCGCGTTTGCGGGCCTAACAACACCGCAAGAACGAGTGAAATAACAAGAAATAGGGATGTGATGATAGGCATTACTTCAAAGCGGTTGGGTATTTGTGTCCTGTCCATTTCCCGAGTTTGCCAATCCATCCGTCATGGATCGCGCTCCTGATCAGCGGCAGGCGTCGCATTCCGTCAATCCATGCTGCCGCGATAGCATAAGTCATCGCCACGGCCAGCGCCTGCAACGCACTCGACTGCTGTCTCTTGAGCCAGATCGTGTTGCGGACTTTGTAATAAAGTTTCCAATCCGGCAGGCCGGGTTCGTAGAAAAAGTTTTTTCCAAGGATGCGCCAGTGGACGAGGTCTCCGGGCCCGGGATGGTCCATCACGGCCGCAGGCACAGGCTCAAAAGAAAACCCGGCTTGTTTGATCCGCCATGGATAGTCCTCGTCTTCCCCGCGGATGAAAAGCGCGCCATTCACAGGACCGGTCCTACTCCTGACTTCACGGGGAATCAGCGCTCCTGTCCATGATCCACCGGACCGAAGACTGCCGTTGTTTGGGAAATCCTTTGCCAAGTCCACCATCCGCCATTTTGAGGATTCATCGCTCACCATCATCGGCCACGTGAAGCGTCCGGTCTTCGGGTCGATCTGCAGGGCATGGCGCACCACCCGCGGGTTCCACGGTTTTTCTAACAAAGATGCCAGAGCCCCGGGGCGCGGCCACGAATCGTCATCCAGAATCCACACCGCGTCCGCACCTTTCGCAAAGGCCATGTCCATCACCTCCTCCACTCCGCCGGCATTGCCGCGGTTTTCAGACATCCGGTGGACGCACAGTTCGAACGGTAAATCTGTTAGCCCGGAGAGTCCGACCACCGTGTCGTCCGAAGAGACATTGTCAGCGACCCACACCATGTCCGGAGGCCGTGTCTGCGCTGCCAGTGCCCGTACACACGCAACCGCGATTTGCGCGTGGTCCATGGTCGCGAAGACCGCGGCGACTTTGGGTGGAGATGACATGTGTGATCGGTTGCCTTCGGCTCGGTGTTTCAGTTGCGGCTACGCCGCGCGGTGTTTCGGTTGAAGAAGTGCGAATGATCAGTGCGGAGCGGCTGGTTCATTCTCTCTTACCGAAGCACCGAAACACCGAAACACCTCTTCCACCCCTTCCACAACTTCGCCACGATCCAGAGAGCGCCATCCACCAGGCCGTTCAGATAGGGATCCTCAAACAGGGTGATTCCATAGGCCCGGCGGATCGCCCGTGATTCCACGTGCTGGCGTTCCGCCGCCAGAATCGCCTCCATATCCTTGGTTTTTGCCAGGTGCCGTTGCGAGGCATTCGCACCGTGCAATCGGAAATCCGCAACGCACACGGAAACATGTTCGAAATGTTTCCCGGCTGCATGAAGGCGGGCATAAAACTCACCATCCATCACATAGTGGAAATCCTTGCGCAACCGGAACCCCGCATCGATTACCGTCGCGCGCCGATAAAAAGCAGCCGTTGATCCGATATAACAATGATGATGCACATGAACAAAGGGCGACCATCCAGGCGTCTTCACACGGCGCAGCAAATCACCGGCTTCATTGACAAAATTCCAATCACCATAAACCACGTCGGATCGCGAGTGTTCCAGCGTTTCGAACAATTCCGCAAGCGCTCCGGGTCTGAGCCGATCATCCGCGTTGAGCCACATCACCCAGTCGCCTTGGGCGCGGTCAAATCCCTTGTTGATCGCATCGGATATCCCTTCGTCCGCTTGCTGAATCCAAGTCACGTGGGGAAAGCCAGCGGCCACCTCCGCACTGTTGTCGGAAGATCCTCCGTCTATCACCAAATGCTCAATTTCAAAGGAGCGCGTGACGCCCAATACGGTCAGGTTAGCACAGGACTCTGTTCCTGAAGGCTCCGGGCAGAATGCCCGGGCCACAGTGGCGCGGGCATTCTGCCCGCCGCCTGCATTGGCCTTGTTTTCGCCAATCTGCGCGGCCACGCTCGCCAAACACTCGCCGAGAAAGCGACCGTAGTTCAGTGATGGGGTGATGATAGTGAAGTGCACGGTTTTGGTGTTTCGGTGCCTTCGGCCCGGTGCTTCGGTTGCGGCTTCGCCGCTCGGTGTTTCAGTAGAAGAAGTGCGAATGATCGGTGCGGAGCGGCCGGTTCATTCTCTCTTACTGACGCACCGAAACACCGACCGCGCAGCGGCACCGAAGCACCGGGCCGAAGGCCGTCATCTCCTCCGGATCGCCACATGGGATTTTGGAAAGACGAGGAGAAATCGTTCCGTCCAGATTTCACAATCAGGAAACATTGAGGAAAACTCAGCCTTGGATATCAGACGAGTGGATCCAGCGATCGCCTGGAGTTCTTCCAGGGAAGCGGCTCCGCTGAGGCCTCTGAGACCGGTCCAGCGTGCCAGCCAGACGTGCCACGATGTGGGAAACCAATGAATGAACAATCCCAGATAGTGAGGTTCGATCGGGCAGGTGATGGCGGGGGTCTGGATCCAGAGTTTTCTTCCAACACGTCTTGCTTCCGATGCAAAAGCCTGCTGGTCCTCCAGAGTGCCGACGTGTTCAATGACCGAGTTGGAAAACACAATGTCGTAGGATGAGGTGGGGATATCCAAACGGCGGGCATCGCCCGACATCACATGAATCTCGGGTGCGTTGTCAGGAACGCCGTTCATGGGTGCGAGCTCAAGGTTGAGCACATCGACCCTGCCGATAATCCCACCATGATCGAACCACGCGGATGGATAACCCCCAAGGTCGAGAAGAGCGTCGGATTTGGCAGGATGCAAGGCTGCGACAAAACGTTGGAAGCGCCGGGATTTCCAGAACTTCCACAGCCAATGGTAAAATCTAACAATTCGCGGTGGTGGCTGGTTTTTCAAACGTGAAGGCGGGTAGAGTGGGTTTCAGCGAGCCCCTGTTAATTGGCCCTGCGGCCTGGATGAGGTTGCCCCGGATGATCAGAGATTCGTAATCCCATACGCCCGCGCCCACAACTCGAGATTGATGAATCTCCAAAGCGGATACTCCCCCCAATTTCCGCTTTCAAACTTCTTCCTCACAATCCGGCTCCGCCAGATCTTTGACCGTTGAACTCCGGACTGCGGAACAAGTCCTTGATCAGCGTCTGCATTTCCGGGGTTTGCATCCATTCGTTAGATGGGGTTTTGAAGCCGATTTTCTGGTGATTCTCAATGATATCATCAGGCAGGCGGTCCTTGAAACTCATTCTTATCACGCGTTTGGTGACGCCCATGTCGAGTTTCATGGCTTCGGGAAGGTGGAAGGCGAATTCCATCAGGCGGTAGTCCACAAATGGCGAACGAATCTCCACGGAATGCGCCATGGATGAGTGATCCTCATAATGCAGAATCTGATTGAATCCGTAGTGCTCCAACTGGCCTCGCAGATGCCGATCGAGATTCTCAGGCTTGGATGTGACCTTTAGATCTTCGAGATGAGCCGAGTGGTCGGAATGAAAATGCGGGGAGAGCGATGAGAGCGTACTCTCTCCGAACCTCGCCCGCAGGCACGATGCCGCTCTGCGCCCGATGATGGCCTTGAAGATCTGGGAGATTAACATCAGCGATCCAAAGCCCATCTTCGAATTCGCCGCACTGAATTGTTTCAAAAAACCCAAAGGCGAGCGGATCATCTCATCCAATAGCCGGTAGCCGATCACATAGCGCCCATAGCCAGCCAATGCCTCGTCCGCTCCTTGTCCGTTGATGACCACCTTGATCCCCTGTTTGCTCACTTCCTTCATCAACGACCAGTGCGCAAAGCTCGTGGTGCTGAAAACAGGTTCATCCATCTGATAGGCAAATGATGGGAGATTGCGGGCGAGGTCGCGCCCTGTGATGACCATCCTGTGCAACTGGATGCCTGGACAGGTCTTCATCAGGTCATTCACCGCGTCGGTTTCATCAAGTTCGTAACCTTGGAAGCAGGCGGTGAACGCTGTGATTTTTTCTTTGCCAAGGCTGCCCTCCTTGATGTTGTCATCGACAATGCGCGCGATGGCCGAGGAATCCAGCCCGCCACTCTGCAACAGGGCCACTGGCACATCGCTGCGAAAACGCAAGCGCACGGCATCCTCCAGCAAGTTCGTAAATTCCCTACAACATGCCATGTCCTCGCGAGCGGGGATTTGCCCAAGTTGGGGAAGTTGCCAGTAGCGTGCAATCGTGGCCTTTCCGTTCTCTCATGTCAGATGGTGACCACCCTTCAGTTCGTTGACTCCGCGAAAAAACGTTTCGCCATCATTGGTTTTGTAGCCGTATGCCAGAAAATCGTGGACCTTGTCAAGGTTTGCCTCGGTAATGTGCCTAACGGAAGCAATGCCTTTGATTTCGCTGGAAAACACCAACGCGCCGTCTTCCTGCCAGTAATACAGGGGTTTTACGCCAAGCCTGTCCCGCGAAATCAACAACCGGTGACGACGCGCATCCCAAAGGGCGAAGGCCCACATGCCGTTGAAACGCAACACGCAATGATCTCCCCACGCATCAAACGCATGAAGAATGACTTCAGAATCCGTCCGGGAATGGAATTCATAGCCAAGAACCTGAAGCTCGGCGCGTAATTCCAGGTAGTTGTAAATTTCCCCGTTGAAGACCAGTACGTGCGAACGATCCCCATTGAACATCGGTTGAGCACCGTCTTTGCTTAAATCCAGAATTGCCAGGCGTCTGTGTCCCAGCGCAAGACCGCCACTGATATAGATGCCCTCACCATCAGGACCGCGGTGGGCGGTCACGCGGTTCATCTCGGAGATATCATTTTCCAGACGGTCGCAGGACGCGCCGTGTTTGAGAATGATTCCATTGATACCACACATGATTCAAAAGACGCGGGGGGGGGCGCAGAAAAACAAATAGTGTATGAGAGCGACCATCCGACAAGTGGGGTATAACCCGCGACATTTTGTAGGGGAAAGCCATACAGATCTGCGGGAAGAGGCCGGGAACAAAGGTGGCGCGCTCCCGCCGGGAGCGCATGCCTGGGAGGTGTGGTGGTGAAATCCAGATTGCAGTCGTTGCGCCCTGCGTGGGCCTTCCCCCCCCAAGTAGCGGCGGACTCCGATCCGCCGTGCGCATGGCAGACAATACTAGGCCAGTCGATGCGACCAGGCAATGGCCACGCGTAATAATTCGGAAGCATCCCTGATTCCGAGTTTTTCTTTGATGCGAGCGCGGTAAGTTTCGATGGTTTTCACTTCCAGATGGAGATTGTTGGCGATTTCCCGGGTGCTGAAGCCTGTGCCAAGCAATTCAAAAACCTGCAACTCGCGATCGGCAAGTGATTCAATGGGGAATTGTCCGTCAGTCCGTTTTTTGCCTAGCAGGGAGGAGGTGATTTTGGTGGCCATGACGGGACTCACATAAATATCGCCAGCCATCACCTGTTGGATGGCCTTCAGGACATTCCGGGTGGCCTCCTGTTTGGTCATGTAGCCATGGGCGCCGGCCCGGAGGACACGCTCGGCATAGTGGGATTCCTCTTGCATCGAGATCACCAGAATTTTGACGTCCGGATGCATGACTTTGAGATCCTTGATCAAATCCAGACCGCTCGAATTCTTCAAGGTCAGATCGACCATGACAAGATCCGGCAGCGTGGCATCAACCACTCGCAGGGCATCAAAACGATCATCCGCCTCGCCACAGACCTCCAGGCCGGCTTCTTGGGCGATGACATTACCCAGTCCTTCACGCACCATCGGGTGATCATCGACAATGACGATGCGATGGAATCCGCTAGGCGTGGGTTTAGGGGAGTTCTGCATCTGTTATAAAAAGTCAAGCGGTGATCTCCCTGCCGGAGAGGATGCAAATCACTGTGGTCCCGCCGCTGAAGCGTCGCTTGATCTGCAGTTGTCCATGAATCATGCGCACGCGGAATTCCATGATCTTCAATCCCAGCCCGGTGCCGGTCTGGGTCGTTTCGGGCATTCCGATGCCATCGTCATCCACCCGCAGTTGGAGTTCATCGGGGTTGGAACGCACGCGGATCCAGACATGGCTGGGTTGCGCGTGTTTCATCGCATTGGTCACGGCTTCCTGAATGATCCGGTAGAGGTGAACTGACACCAATTGACTTAGCTTGGGAGGATCTCCTTCCATCTCAAATCCGCAGGGAATCTGATAGATATTGCCTGAGATTTCCGCCAATTCCTCCAACGCAATGACCAAACCCAATTCCTCGATCCGAACCGGATATAGACCGCGAACCAGTTGTCGGGCCTGAGTGATCGCATCATCAAGCAGGTTCGCTATCCTGCCGACCTCCCCAGCCTCCAAAATCCCTTTGTCGGCAAGCCTTTGTTGGAGCAGGTTGGCAGCGAAAGCCGTCCCTATCAGATGTTGGCAGAGTCCATCGTGGAGATCCTGTCCCATGCGGACTTGCTCGCGTTCGCTGACTTCCAGGATTCTTTTCTCCAACTCCCTGCGCTCGTTACCCTCGCGCCGCAATTGCTCGGTGCGTTCTTCCACCCGTTGCTCAAGGGAGTCGTTCAAGCGCCGCATTGCCGAAAGCAGCCACACCACAATCAGGAACACTCCTGTGCGCATGAATGCGTTCCAGATGGGAATCGAGAGACCCTTGTCGATGTTAGACAGAGTGGTCTGGTGCGGTGGCAGGACATCCGCCAGAAACCACAGGGTGGCTGAGAAAATAGCGGCTACAATGCCAAGCCTGCGTCCGTAATAATGAGTGATGAACAGGATCGGCAGCAGGTAAAACAGCGACGAACTGATTTGAGGGCCGGTTCGATAGTCCAGAAAACCGATCAACAACATCGACAGGAGGCCGAATGCCAATGCGGAAGTCTTTGGTTTGGACTTGGGAAAGCTGGATTGTGCATCAATCATCAGAATGATTTGACTTGTTTCATCATGCGGCCCGCTCGGCATCACCGCTCAACAAGAATTCTAAAGGCCTAGCAATATTCTCACGTAGGGGCCAAGAACATGGCGTGGCCATGTCAACGGATAATGCCGAAGGCGGAATATCAGGTGATCTTTCAGCGGTAGCCCGGTCGGGGCACTCAGTTTGCGCAAACGTTCTGCTCTGGGCAGGTTGCGATCTTCCCATGTTGAAACTTTCAAATTGGCCTTGCAGGTTCCGAGACACTCGGCGCTCTGCCAAATCACAATGCCTCGTCGGCTGGCCGTAAACCCATAGTCATAATCCGCCAAACCGTGGGTGTATGGGTGAAAGATCCCGATTTCTCGGTAAACCGCGCGCGGAATCAGGAGGCAATTCGCATTCACCGTTGCGCAGCGGAGGGCTTTGCCAGTCAACTTGAGTGGATGGTGACGAGGGTATCTGCCATGCCCCCCGTAGATCGCCTCCCCGCTGGATTCATCTGAAATCGCCGCCACGGCCATCGTCCGATTTTCGGGAGGCCCTACCAAAGTCAGGAGATCTCTCACGGCATCCGGGATAATCATCGTGTCGTCATTCATCGCCAAGTAGTAATCCGGATCGATCTTTGACGCCTCCTGCCAGGCCAAACGCATACCCCCGCACCAGTAGAGCGATCCCGTGCCTTGTAGAACGGAGACGTCGGGGAATTCCTGCCGCACGGCATCACCCGTGCCGTCATGCGACCCATCATCCACTAAAAAAAACTCCAGGCGGTGCCCATCAGGGAGTTCCTGTTTGGCGAGACAACGCAAACAAGCCAGCGTGGTTTCACGTCGGTTGTAGCAGGTCATTATGACGGCAATTACCATATATATGAAGGGATGGCGGATATGATGTCAGCATTCCAAACCGCGATATACGATTCGGACTCTCGTCATATTGCGTTGTAAATTCGTGGCCTCATGCAATGAGGAGGGCATTCATGGAGTGGACCTGATGAGGATATCCACAATCCGTTCGGCGGCCATTCCATCCCAGAGAGAAGGACGGCACCCTTGCTTTGACAGGCCATTCATGACGGCTTTGGCTGCGGCAAGAATCGCCTCAGGGTCGGTGCCAGCCAGTACGTTGGTCCCTTCTTCGATTGTGATCGGGCGTTCGGTGTTCTCGCGCAGGGTGATGCAGGGCACGCCCAATGCGGTGGTTTCCTCCTGCAGGCCCCCGCTGTCGGTGAGCACCACGCGGGCGTCCTTCCAGAGGTTGAGAAAGTCCATGTAGGCCATGGGGTCGAGCAAGGTGACATCCGGGCCGAGATTGATGGTGAATTTTTCCATGTTTTGTCGCGTCCGCGGATGCACTGGGAATACCAAGTGAAGATGGGTGGAGATTTCCCTGAGAGCTACGGCGATCCGCGCGAATGTCTGTGGCTCGTCCACATTG
>CAYWLC010000004.1:34251-42000 GCA_964458895.1 uncultured Luteolibacter sp.
CACGCCATATTGTGGGTGTGCTGACTTGAAACTGAGGGATCGGCCTTCGGCGAGCCCTTCCAGCTCAAGTCGGTCCTTCTGAAAGATCACGTTGTCTACCATCACGTGGCCCACATGATGGATTTTCTCGTCCGCGTGGCCCTCGCGTTTCAGGTGCCCAACTCCGGCCGGTTCAGTGACAAAAAACAAATCGGAGATGGCATCCGTGACCAGGCGGTTGATCTCCTCGGGCATGCTGCGGTCGCCGCTGCGCAAGCCGGCCTCCACATGCGCGACCTTGGTGTGCAGCTTTTTGGCAACAATGGAACAAGCCAAAGTGGAATTCACGTCGCCCACCACCACGACCACATCCGGACGTTCTTCCTGACACAGTTTTTCATAAGCCACCATGATCCTGGCGGTTTGTTCCGCGTGACTGCCACCACCGCATCCCAGATGATGGTCCGGTTTGGGAATCCCCAGTTCATCAAAAAACACATCGCTCATCGAGTGATCATAGTGCTGGCCGGTGTGGACGATCTGGTAGCGGATTTCGTGCTTCCGGGCATCCATGGCCCGCGCCAAGGGTGCGATCTTCATGAAGTTGGGCCGCGCTCCGGCGATGAGATGGATGGTTTTCATGGAGGGCATGGGGATTTAGGTATCGGTGGTTGCCGGGCGACTCTATGTGTTGTGTTTCTCGAGTGAGATTGGTTGGAGCATGAAGTTTGTCGCCAGAACGAGGCATCAGCGCCACTCAGCGCTTGAATGAAATGCCTATGCCACCTCCCGGATACCAGTGTTCCTTGGGTTTTTCCCGGAAGAACACAAAATGCCTGTTTGTCGCCAACGAGAACTCAAGAAGCTTGTCCGTGCAGTGCGAATTGTCTCCGAGAATCACGGAATGTTCTGATAGTTTATTCGCAATGGTCCTGTATTCCTCCGCCTCGTATTCATCCGAATGATCGCTGTCATTAACAAACAGATCAATGGATCCGTTGAAATCCTGCAATGATTTGATGGAATCACCATATAAGATACGGCCGTAATTGGCATATTCACCAGATAGCAGGTATCCGGCTTTTGGCTTGATATCGGTTCCGAAATACCGCCCTTCGTGGCCTTCTTGATGGTTCTTCCTCAGTGCTGCGGTCAGCACGCATGCCCCGAGACCCTTGTCCACCCCGGTTTCGATGATGATCTTTGGTTTGAGCGCCCTGACAAGAGCGTACCAACCGACTCGTCTGCCGTAACGTGCCTCCTTATCTGCGATGAACGCCCAATCGCTCCCTTGGGTCGCCATGGCTATATGTGTCCGCAAATCCCTGTCCGTTGCGATCTCTTTGATATAAGTCATGATCACGTCGAATTTCTCATTGGCAATGTCCGCGATTAGCGAGGCCAGGTAACGTTCGTTGGTTTCTTCCAAATCATAGGTAAAGTTGGTGGTTTCCCTGGAAGTGAACAACCATTTGACCAGGTTCGCCAGCGGTTTCAGGAAATACGCAAGGCCGGCTTTGAGCCTGAAAAGGGCGAGTATGAAACGACCGAGAAGTGGTATTTTAGCAATGATTCTCTTCATGATTTGTGTGGGTGGGTTCTAGTGTGATTTTCAAGTCCAGATGCATGTCTTCGACGATTCGGTGATAGCTTTTTTGAAAGTGTGTGTTTTCTCAAACCGCTGAAAAACCCGGCAGACGGGACAACTCCCTCACTAGGCTCTGTTCCACCCGATCCAGAAAGCACTGGAAGGAGAACTTGCCGGTGATCCACTCGCGGGACTTCGCGCCCATACTGGCGGCCATCGCCGGATTATCCAGAATTCGCACTATCCTGTCCCGCAGTTCTTCCACTGTATTTTCATGAAGGCGGTAACCGTTTTCGCCGTTCACCACCAAGTCGTCGGCACTGCCATCGGCGTAACCGGAAATGATCGGCAGGGAGTGGGCCATGGATTCATTGATTCCCAAGCCGCCGGTGCCGGGCAGCACATACATCTCCGCCGCATCAAAGTAGATACCCACGCCCTCAATCACCTGCCCGGCGAATATCACATCATTGCGACCCTCCGCCGCGCTTCGAAGCAAGGGCAGGTGGGGACCGTCGCCGACAATCATGAGTACGACATCTTGCCTTCCAAGCTGCCTCATGGTTTCCAAGAGTCGTTCGAGCTTTTTTTCCTCCAGCACGGCACCCACATAAAGCACGATACGCCGTTCGCCGATTTCAGGATGTTTCAAAAGCAGGTTCCGGCGGGCTTCTGTCTTATCGGTTACGACAAAGCGCCCTTCGTTGATGGTGTTGTGAATCACGGTCACCTGTTCGTCCCTAGCGCCGTTTTCAAGGGCATAGCGCCTTGCATTGCCATGGTAGGCCAGATGGAGATCAAACCTTGGTACAAAGTGTTTCAGCAGCCAGCGTTTGATTCGGCCGGGATTGTATTCGTAGCCGCACTGCCATGCCAGCAAGCGATAGTTCCAGCGGTTCTTCAGTGCGAGAAGCAGCCAGTTTCCCAGATTTCCCGGATGTGCGGAACAAACCACCACTGCGGGTTGCAATTGCCGGATTCTCTTCAGGTAACCGAGCGCAAGGCGGAATACGAAGCTACCCACTTTACAGTCCCGAAGTTGATATTTTGTTTCGGACGGAAGGACCTTTTCTGCGACGGCGGTTCTTCCAGACTCCTGCTTGGAGTTCCGCCCGGAAATCAAATGCATTTCGATCCCACGCTGTCGCAATCTTATCTCCAATTGTCGGATCGTATCGAGTTGATAATGCATGACGCGGTCGATGATGAAAACGACTCTCGCGCCGTTCAATCTGCTGGTAGGAGGTTTCATTTGGGTGTTCAATTTGCCTTGACTCACAGTTCCATGAGGATTTTACGAATTGTGTTCATCCACCGTTCCGGACAGGCTTCTTCTAGCAGCCACCGACGCCCGGCCAGTCCCATGTCACGGCGTCCTTCCATTCCAAGGGCTTCGAGCCGTGCCACATCTTCTGCCAATGCCATTGCGTTGCCAGGCGGGTGGAGGGATCCGGTGACATTCTGTTGAATGGTTTCCTGAAGCCCGCCGGAGCGGGCACCCAGGACCGGACGGGCGTGCTCATAGGCTTCATATACGATCAAACCCAGAGGTTCCCACCAAATTGAGGGGGCGATTAGAGCCCGGCAACCCGCGAGAAGTCGGGCCTTTTCCTCCCCGTCCACAAAGCCAATGCAGGAAACAACGTCGGTTTGGGCAATGGCGCGGTGGATGCGGGCCTCCTCAGGTCCCACACCTGCGATGATCAGGCGGGGACAAGTTGAACCCAGGCGACCCCGGAGTTCGGACCATGCCTCTAGCAGCACTGTGACACCCTTTTCTGGAACCAGGCGGCCGAGGAACAGATAGTAGTCACCCTCAGGTTCCATGCTTTCCGTGTTGCGTGCGTGCCAGCAATGGCGAAGTGTGATCACTTGTTCGGGCGGCATACCCGCCTCGACAAACTTCGTTCTCATGAAATCGGAAACAGTGATCCAGCGGGACACCGCCTGGATGTCTTTCCCATGCCGGAAGCGGCGCAGGAAGAGCGCGAGCAGAGTCGTCCTGAGAATGGATTTTTCCCAGGCCCCGTGGAGAATTTCCGGCCAAGGATTGCCACGCAGGGCGGCATCCTGGATGCTGCCGTTGAACCAAAGCGTGCCCGACGTGCTGAAAGGGCGGAAATTGTGCGCATACTGGATCACCGGTATCCCCAATTCGCGGGCTTCCGTGTAAAGGCCCAGTGAAGCCACGGGAATCAGGTTGTGGAATATCAGAACATGCGGCCGCAACCTCCGCACCTCCTCCCGCAAACGTCTCCGTGCATCAGGATTGTTCCAGAGCAGGATGGCCTGTCGCAAGCGATTGGGTGCTCCGATTCCTTTCCAGGCGCGGCTGTGGAAACGCAGATCGTGAATTTCAAACTCTCCTTGGCAGAGCTTCAACATCTCATTCACCCAGATCTCCTCACCACCCCGTTCCAAATACTGATTGAAAACCTGAACGATGCGGATTTTCTCCCCTGGCTTTATCCTGACGGATTCAAGGTAGTCCGGCCCGCTAATATTTCCGTTAGCCAATAGAAGCAGTTCCTCTTCCACGCGGCCCAGGAAATGGCTGGGAAGATAACGACCTTCGTAGAACGAGCGCGCGGTGCGGGAAATTTCCCCAGCATCCCCAGTTCTTCCGGCCCAGTGTTCCAGTGCTGCGGCAAAGTCCGTCGTATCGTGTGGTTGGCAGAGGCTGGCGGCCTCACAACCCTCCACCAGCAGAGGGATGCCCCGCCAACGGGTGGTGACCACAGGAAGACCGCAACCCATAGCCTCCATGATGACGATGGGGGATGCCTCGGAAGCATAGTGCGTCGGAAAGAAAAATACATCGGCATTGTGGTATGCACACCACTTGTCCTCCCCGGTAAGTTGCCCGGTGAATTCGATCATTGGCACAACTCCCAGTTCCACCACCAACTTGCGAGCCTGGCGTTCGAACTCGACTGAGAACCAGGAGCCTACAATGATGAAATGAAACCGGTTAGCAAGCCCACGTTGCATCAACAGCGCTGCGGTTCGTATGACATCCAGCACGCCCTTTCCCTCCTGCAGGCTGCCCACAAAGAGAACGCGGCAGGGTTCTTCCGCCGTCCGCGTTTTTCTTGTTGGAGCTGGCACTTCAATCGCACAAGGTGACCATTTCCAGCGTTTTGCATGAAACAAGGCGTGCGGTGAGATCTCCTCGGTCGCCACCTCCAAGCTCAGATCCGCCTTGCCATAGATCCTGTGCGCGAGCATGCGCCTGATCCACGATCTGCCGATCCATTCCGCCAAGCCCCCCGCATGATAGATAAAAGCGGTCTTTCCTGCCAGATGACGGGTTGCCAGGAGATAGGCGACATCCCGCAGGAAGGGTGTCAATTTGGGACTGGCCGGTGGATAGAAAAGGATGCTCCCGGGGTGTGCCCGCAACCAGGAGCGGGTTTCACGGATCAGGGTGAAAAGGTGGCGGAGTTTATTCCATCGGAAGTGTCCGATCTCCTCCATCTCGGTGCTGTATGCCATCCGGATCCGCCCCACGTCAAACCCTGTCCAATCGTGCTCGAAGAGCATTTGAGTGGCCACCGCCTGGCCGTGCCACGGCGGCGGGGTCTGTCCAACAATCAGCAGGCCTGTGCCTTTTTGCGTGTTCATTGTGTGCTGGAAATGGAATGACACATGATGCGGGCACCAAAACTCTGGCAAAATTCAAAATACCTCATCTTTCCTCGGTCTTCCGGCAGTCCCCACGGCTGAAATATTTTTCCAGCCAAACGTAGGCACAGATGTACGGATAGCGGCTTCCCATCTCCTTGATCTTAAGTTTGGCCTCGCCCAAACGCCGTTTGCGCCAGGTGATGGGTACCACCGTCCACGAATATCCACGGACGATGGCTTTGAGCAGGATTTTGATCGTTAGATTGAAGTGCGGTGCAATGAGTGGCCTATTGAGATACGTCTATGTCTGCTTGTTTCCAGACTTGAAAGGCGTGTGGTGGCGCCTTCACTGGCATGAATCCCCCGGCACCCACCAGGTCACGAATCGCGTGCACGCTATCATATATATCCGGGCGAGAGAGAATAATCACTGCGGGTCGCGCCAGACCATCCATGTTATCAGGACGCGAACTAGCCGGGAGCACGAGGTTTTTGTCGTAGGATTCACCGTTCAAGGCTGAGAGGCCGTAATAGGCGGCGCATTCCCAACTGCCCGCCCACCAGACACATTCCCCTCGATGGAGAGATTCTTTGGCGATCTGGGCTGCTGCGCGGTTGTCATCTTTCCGGTGGGCCGGGGAAAATGTCAATGACACGCAGGAGGCAATCATCATGCCCAGACAAACGGCCACCAGTGTCCTCTGAGACATGGAGCGCTGCGTGGCACGCCCCCAAATACTTGAGAGAACATAGGTGAAACAGATCACGTAAACAGGAAAAATCGGTGCGAGATGCCTCGCCCAAAAGGCTTTGTGCAGAAGCACGGAAAGAACCCCAAAAACGATCACCACACTGCCGAACAGAAACACAAACAGACTCACTTCGCGGATTGCCTCGCGTGTTTTCCAGATGCGGGCCAAACCCATGGCTGCGACCAGACAGGTCACAAGCCCATATAGCAGCGGCCATACAAAAGGTTGTGCGGCGGTCAGGGAAAAACCATTAGCCAACACTTCATGGGCAATATCCCTGATTTCACGCACCGGTGGGCCAAGGCCCACGGCCCCGACGGTCTCATAAGCGACCCACAGCCAATTCAAGGGTGAGATCGCCCAAATTTTAGCCCCTCCCGCCCCGCGCAGCACGGTCTGGAGATAATACAGTGCCCCGGGGGTCAATACCGCGATCAAGCCTGCGAGAAGAAGGAGCCACCGGCTCGGAAGTTTCGCCCGTCCGCGCCAGATCTCGAAAATAAGGACGATGAAGAAAAAGGATAGCGACACGAAGCACAAGAGCGTGGAGTAAAACAGCAAGACCGTGCCGGAAAGAAACAGGGCCCAACCCAATCGCTCACGCTGGCGTATGACAATCATCGAAAATCCGGCCGCCACCATGGAACCGGTGGCGATTTGCAGCATGTATGGGCGGGCCTCGTTCAAGTAGAACCAGAAGAAGGGTTGGATCAGAAGGGCGAAAGCCAACCAGCGAACCCGTAGCGTCCGTGCGAGCAAAAAGAACATGATACAGGCGATGACGGCAAATGGCAGATTCAAGGCCCTCAAAGCGAATTCGCTGGTCCCCGCAACATGGCCCCACGCCCATACGAGGTACATGTAGAGCGGGAATTGGCAGTCTGA
This sequence comes from uncultured Luteolibacter sp., assembly GCA_964458895.1. Classification (GTDB taxonomy): domain Bacteria; phylum Verrucomicrobiota; class Verrucomicrobiia; order Verrucomicrobiales; family Akkermansiaceae; genus Luteolibacter. The sequence goes on from CAYWLC010000004.1 coordinate 41,083, forward strand.
GTAATGATCGGTCAGGAGGTGGGCCTTCCATGCACTGTAAGTCGGCTGTATGGCGTAAACGGCCGTGTTTCCCTCGTCAATCCAAAGACTGTCGTGGCTTACCGCAAGCAGCATCAGAAGCAACGCAAGAGCTAACCAAAGCATGGATCGAATGTTCATGGGGGTTGTGTTGTGTTAGATGCGTGGGCTGGATTGTTACGGAAGAGGACGTCCATCGGGCTACGTCTTCCTACTCCGTTGGTGGTCCGTGTTTCCAGCAAGTTGGCAGGGGAATTACCTGGGCCGGATTGCCAAAAGCCATGTGCTCTGCCGGGACATCTTTGGTCACGACTGCCCCGGCACCCACCACCGCGCCATCGCCGAGGGTCACCCCCTTGAGAATGATCGCACGAGTGCCGATGAAACAACCGCGCCCGATGAGGATGGGCTTGGCGGTTTCCAAAGCCGCATTTCTCCATCCCCATCCCGGCAGGGGCAGGTGAAAATCATTGTCCAGAATCATCGCGTCTGCGCCGATGAGGGTGCCTTCGCCAATCCTGATTTCGCGGGCTGCACAGATGCAGGCAGAACTGCATCCCACGCTTTTCTCCAAGTGGACCAAAGCACCGCATTGCATGGCCCAAAGAGTCGTGTGACGACGCCCAATCACCTCATTGGCAATCGGATGACTGTAGATACAAGCCATGTCTTCAATGATGATTCTCGCCCCCTTGGCTTTCTTGACCCGCAAGGTGCCTATAATGCTGACATTTCTGCCGATTTCCGCACCCTGGATTCGTGCCAGCATCCTTCGAAAGCCGGTCTGTAAACAAACGATCCACCAAAGAAATGCGCTTGGAAACTTGCGGTCCATAGTCTACCTATTGAGCGGGGCCCCGAAATTCGGGCCAGGGGCTAAGCTATGATTGTGGTGAGTGG
>CAYWLC010000005.1:0-41350 GCA_964458895.1 uncultured Luteolibacter sp.
GGACCTCATCCCGGAGAAATTCGTCGCCGAAGGCCTGATCGACGCGTTCAAGAAACTCAGCGTCGAGAACCTGACCATGCTCTGGGTCAAGGCCGCCGAATCCCGCGAAATCGTCGGCGACGGTCTAACAGCTCTTGGCGCCATCGTGGACGAGTGCGTTGCCTACCGCACGGTGCCGGAAACCGAGGATCCCACCGGTGCGAAAGCCCGCCTGGCCGAAGTGGGCGCGGATCTGATCACCTTCACCTCCGGCTCAACGGTGGACCACTTCTTCGATCTCGGCCTCGCATGGCCGGAGGGCTGCGTGGCCGGCTCGATCGGCCCGGTCACCAGTGAGACGCTGCGCAAACACGACATGCCGCCGGCTTTCGAGGCCCACCCGCACGACATCCCGGGACTCACGGCAGCTATCGTTAGATATTTTAAAAAGAAGAAGAGTTGATCCGCACGGTCACCTCGTCGCCGACGTCGAGGGCGAGTTCATCGAGTTCCTTGCGCGACATTTCGACTTCGAGGAACTGGCCGTCTGATAGACGGATGCTGAGCGTGGCGACGGGACCCGCCGAAAACAGGTGCTGGATTTGCCCGAGCTTGTCGGTGTCCGGATTGAATTCCGCGGCAAACAAAATCTCGATTTCATGGGGCCGGATGTAACGATGGATCCCACCGGATTCGTTGAGCTTGTTGACGTTGCCGAGGAACTCATAGACAAACGGACTGCGCGGATGGTCGTAAACAATTTGGGGATTGCCAACCTGCTCTATGCGGGCGTTGCGCATGACCACCACCTGGTCGGCAAGCTCCAGCGCCTCCTCCTGGTCATGGGTGACAAAGAGCGTGGTGAGGCCGATCTGGTCGTGAAACACGCGCAGCCAGCGGCGCAGGTCCTTGCGCACCTTGGCATCCAGCGCGCCGAAGGGTTCATCTAACAAAAGAACCCTGGGATGGATGGCCAGGGCGCGGGCGAGCGCGACGCGCTGGCGCTGGCCGCCGGAGAGTTCGTGCGGACGGCGTTTATCGAGTCCGTCGAGCCGGACCAGTGCTAACAACTCATGGACCCGCGCGCGGATATCGGCTTTGGGAGGGCGCTTCGAACGGGGCAGGACCGTGAGTCCGAAGGCGATGTTCTGGGCCACGGTCATGTGGCGGAACAGGGCGTAGTGTTGGAACACGAAGCCCACGCCGCGTTTGCCTGCGGGCACACCGCTGACGTTTTCCCCATGGAACAATATTTTTCCCGGGCCGTCATCGGCAACCTCAAGGCCCGCCACGATGCGCAGCAGCGTGGTTTTGCCGGAACCCGACGGGCCTAACAAAGCTGTGAGAGACCCGTTCGGCACTTCGAGCGACACATCCTCAAGGGCTTTGTAGGAGCCGAAGGTCTTGTTGATGGAGTGGATGGAGATGGACATGGAGGGGGTAAAAGCTGAAATGCGGAAAAACTGAGATGCTGAAATGAGGTGTTGAAATACTATAACATAACTATCAGTGGCGGCCTTTGGCGGAGTGGCCGGAGAGGTGTTCGACGAGGCTTTTCAAGCCGAGGGTGACCATGGCTAACAGCGCGAGCAGCGTGGCGCAGGCGAAGGCCGCGCTGAACTGGTATTCGTTGTAGAGCACCTCGATGTGGAGCGGCAGGGTGTTGGTCAGGCCGCGGATGTGGCCGGAGACCACCGAGACCGCGCCGAACTCGCCCATGGCGCGCGCATTGCACAGCAGCACGCCGTACAACAACCCCCACTTGATGTTAGGAAGGGTGACCTGCAGGAAAATCCTCCATCCTCCGGCACCCAGCGTCACCGCAGCCTCCTCCTGGTCGCTGCCTTGGCTGTCCATCAGCGGGATCAACTCGCGGGCCACGAACGGAAAGGTCACGAACACCGTGGCAATGATGATGCCGGGCGTGGCAAACACGATCTTGGGATCGGCCAACCACGCGGCAAGGCCTTCAAACAGGCCTCCGAAGGATTCGTTAGAAGCGGCCATCCCGGCCAGTGCCGCGAACGGGGAAAGAAGTTCCGCCAACCTTGCGGGCGGCAGCCAGCCTTGCGCGCCGAAGAGCATCACCCAAACCAGGCCGGCGATCACCGGCGAGACCGCAAATGGCAGATCTATCAGGGAAATGAGCAGGGCCCGGCCCTTGAAACGGAATTTACTGACCAGCCACGCGGCGGACAGGCCGAAGAGCGTGTTGAGCGGCACGGAAACTCCCGCGGCAATCAGCGTCAGTTTGATGGCGGAACGCGCCGCATCTTCTGTTAGAGATGCGAAAAACACCTCCCAGCCGCGCCGCAGCGCCTCGGCGAAGACCGCAAACAAGGGCAGCAACAGGAACAGGGCCAGCACCACGATGGCTGATAGAATCAGCAGCACGCGGACGGGCTTTGACTCGGTGGTGGCTCGGAGGTGGACCATGATATCAGCGGTTCTGCCAGTCGAGCCGGCGTTGGAGCAGGTTGATGAGGAAGAGCAGCGCGAATGAAACGACGAGCATGCCCGATGCGATCACCGCGGCGGCTCCGAATTTGAACTGCTCCAACTGTGAGACAATCAGCAGAGGCAGGATTTCGGTTTTCATGGGCAGGTTGCCGGAAATGAAGATGACCGATCCGTATTCGCCGATGGCGCGGGCGAAGGCCAGCGTGAAACCGGTGATGAGGGCGGGAATGAGCAAAGGCAGGATGACACGCCGGAAGACGATCCAGCGCCCGGCACCCAGCGTGGCGGCGGCTTCCTCGATGTCATGACCGATGTCTTCCATCACCGGTTGCAAGGTGCGCACCACAAAGGGAAAGCCGATGAAAGTCAGAGCGATGAAAATCCCCAGCGGACTGTAGGCCGCGCCGAAGTCCGCCCATGAATTGACCTGGTCACCCCACCATCCCGTGGGCTGCCAGGTATCTTTCACCCATGTGGCGGCGGCGGCGATGTGGCGGCCCACCCAACCGGTTTTCCCATAGATTGCTGTTAGAGTTATGCCTGCCACGGCCGTGGGCAGAGCGAAGGGCAGATCCACCATGGCATCGAGCAAGCTCCGGCCGGGAAACTGATAGCGCACGAGCACCCAGGTCACCAGCAAGCCGCACACCACGCTAACCAATGCGGCGGTTGCGCTCAGACCGAAGGTGAGGCGGGTGGCGGCCATGACCCGCGGCGAGGTGAGCAGGTTCCACCACTCCGTCCATCCGAGGCCGGCGGCCTTGATGAACAAAGCGCTCAGGGGGATGAGGATGATCAGGCTCAGGTAGGCGAGGGTGAAACCCATCGACAGCCCGAAGCCGGGAATAACGCGTCGTTTGGACATGAGGTGTGGCGGATCGGGAACCGCAGCTTACTTCGCGCTGTAGATCTTGTCAAAGGTGCCGCCATCGTCGAAATGGGTCTTCTGGGCCTTGGCCCAGCCGCCGAAGTCCTTGTTGATCGTTACCAGCGGCAGTGCCGGGAGTTTGTCCACGAACTTCGCGGTGATTTTCGCGTTGCGCGGGCGGTAAAAATGTCTGGCGGCGATTTCCTGGGCCTCGTCGGTGTAGAGAAACTTCAGATAGGCCAGCGCGACCTCCGTGGTGCCGTGTTTGGCGGCATTCTTCTCCACCACGGCCACCGGCGGTTCGGCGAGGATGCTCAGTGACGGATAGATGATCTCGGTCTGGCCGGGGAATTCTTTTTCTATCAGCCATGCCTCGTTTTCCCATGAGAGAAAAACATCACCTATTTTGCGCTGGGCGAAGGTGGTGGTGGAGCCGCGGGCCCCCGTATCCAACACCGGGACGTTTTTGAATAGTCGCGCCATGTAGTCGAGCACCTTGGATTCATCCTTGGCGAAATTTCTATCAGCCCAGGCCCATGCGGCGAGATAGTTCCAACGGGCACCGCCAGAGGTTTTGGGATTGGGTGTGATGACCTGGATGCCGGGCTTCACCAGATCCGCCCAATCCTTGATCGCCTTCGGGTTACCCTTGCGGACCACGAAAACGATGGTGGACGTGTAGGGCGTGCTGTTGTCCGGCAGTTTGGTCTGCCAGTCGGCGGGCAGCAAGTGGCCGTTCTTGCCGAGCACATCGATGTCACCGGCGAGCGCGAGCGTGACCACATCCGCTTCCAGTCCGTCGGCCACGGAGCGCGCCTGCTTGCCGGAACCCCCGTGCGATTGGGTGATTTCCAGCGGTCGCCTGTTTTCTGCGGACCACTGTTTTTTGAAGACCTCGTTGATGTCGGCGTAGAACTCGCGCGTCGGATCATAGGAAACGTTGAGGAGTTTGACGGGACCGCCACCTGCGGCGGTGGGCTTGGCGGAGCGTTCGCACGAGGACAACACAAAGAGCGGAGCTAACAGAACGAGCGTGAGCGGGATGGTTTTCATGATGGTGGTTGATGGTTGCAATTCATAGTCAGAACGAGAAACGCACGCCGGTGAGCCATGTGACGCCCTCATAGTCATCCGTGGCGGGCCCGCCGGTAAGATGGGCATATTCCGCACCACCGAGAAGCTTGAACTTGTCTCCATAGATGAAATATTGGAATCCAAGATAGATCGACTGATAGAGGTCGCCCCTCGCCTTGCCGGCCGGGATGATGTCGGGAGCTGTCTGTTCATAACGGCTCTGGGCGCTGAGGCTCACGTCGCCGTTGCCCGTGGCGAACGAATAGCGTCCGACAATCTGAAGTTTTTCCGGAATAATATCATATCTCGGTTCAATGAAGAAACCGAACACGTCACCGTTTCCAGTGTCTCCCTTCAGCGGTTTGTAGGAAGCACCGGTCGCATAATAGCCCTCCACAACCAGTGAGGCTGCGTCCTGCTTGAGCCATAGCGTCGAGGCCAGGATGTCATCGTATTTGTTCAGAACGAGGTCGCTGTCCACCTGACGGTCGCTATGAAGCCAGTCAAACCTGAAGTCGGCCTTTTCGAGGTTCAGCAGGCTTTTGAAGTCGTAGCCCACGCCTGCTGAATAGGAGAATCCGCCATCAAGATGGCCGAACTCACCGTCACCCCAGGTGCCTGACGGCGGGCGTTTTGTTAGAGAGTTGCCAGTTCCGTTAGGAGTGTCGTTTGAGTACACCCCCGCCCGCCATGACCATGCATCCGCGGTTCCCTCCACAGTGATTGCGGTGGTGCGGTTGATGCCGAGTTGATTGAAAATCTGGGAGCGCTCGAACGTCGGCTGGGTATTGGTGGACTCCAGCCAGTCAAACTGACCGATCAGCGGCTTGGTTTTTCCTGCGGTAATGCCAAGCCATGATACAGGTTTCCAACGGATGTAGGCATCGACCAATCCGTCATAAAAGTCCTCAAAGTGATCGTTGCTTTGGAAGTCGGCGCGGATCTCGACTTTTTTATTGAAGAGTTTGGCATCGAAGCCGAAACGCGAGCGGCGGTCTTCCCATGTGTCATCATCGCCCTGGACGGATTTCACCGCATGATACTGGCCCTGATAGCGACCGCGCAGCTTGAACTCCTCAAGGATGGGGTTGGTGTTATCCTTGTAAAGGACGGCATGATCCCAGAGTTTGTCGAACGTAGTGGGTTCCTCGGATGCCGCCACGGCACGCTGCGTAACCGCTGACATGGCGGCCAGAAGGGTTAAGGCAACAACGCGTGGAATTCGGTAGTTCATAACGAGGGTGGTGGTTGGTTGGCTGGCCGGGGATGTTGGAGGTGGGGAGCTTCAAAGAACCGGCGTGATGTTGTTTTCCGCGTCGGTGAAGGCCTGTTTGATCTCCTCCGGAGTAGTGGCGGATTTGAGAACACCCAAGCCCCCGCCTTTGAGAATGCGGGCAAGCCGCACGATGCCGTGCAGGTGGGATCGGTCATCCGGCGCGACTAACAAAAAGAAGAGCGATGTTCCCTCCCCGTTTTCAGCACCGAAATCTACGGGCTGCTCCGTGCGAAGGAAACAGAGGAACTCGCATTGGATCGCCTCGGGAATGGGTTGGCGGGGATGACACAGCGCCACTCCTCCCGAAACCGCCGTGCTGCAAAGCGACTCACGATCCACCAGCGACGACAGCAGCAAACCCCTGTCTAACAGAAGTCCGGTGGCTTCCGCCAGGTCCACCAACGCGCGCAGCACCTCGTCTTTGCTGGATTCCGCACGGGAAAGCGAGATTCCATCCAGCGGGAGGCGGGTGGCCAGACGGTCGGTCCTTGTCGTGCGGAAGGTTCCATCGGCTAGAAGCGATGATTCCATTTTCGCCTCGAGCTCGGTGGCCCGCACGCTGTCGAGCGTCTGGATTTTCTGCTCCAGCCAATCGATCACGTCGCCGCGCCTGAAGCGCCACTGGCCATCGATTTCGATACCCGGCAGCCGTTCGCCGCGCACCAGGCCTTCGACGAAACGGGTGGACCATCCCAGATATTCGGCGAGCTGGCCGATGCTGAGGGATTCGTTGTTAGATGCGTCCTTGGAGTGGTTCATGATGATTTGGTTTTCCCGGAGTCCCCCTCTTCACGAGCGGCCACGAAGCGGGTCTTCTCAATGCTTTCGATCTGGGTGACCCGGCCTTCGTGAACGGTGATCTGCACCGATCCGAAACGCAGGTTGGTCACATAGCCTCTAACGATTTCCAACCAGTCGGTCTTCGCATCATCGCGGACGGGGCGTTTAGATGTGGTCGAGTCCATTGGATTCTTGGGTATGGGCTAAGTGGGTGAGTCCTGCCAGAAATCCATCGGCAGGATCGGCTTTGCGTCGGGTCACCTCCCCGAACACGGCGAGCGGGTCTCCCGCGGCAAAGGGCGGGATGATACCGTCGCGGCGCATCTTGCGCAGGGTGACCTCGACCACCTGAGCGATGGTGTAACGGTCCAGGATGTTGGCAATCGCGTTGCGCACGTCGATCATGACCATGCGCAGGCCGCAATGATCCTCATCCGGGCAACTGCACGGTTGATAGGCATTCTCGCTCGCGCAACTGATCGGTGCCAGGCGGCCATCCACCAGACGGACGAGTTCCCCGACCCGGATTTGATCCGCAGGTTTTGCCAGCGAGTAACCGCCGAATTTCCCGCGATGAGTCTCCACGATTCCGGCCTCACGAAGTTCTTGCAGTATGCGCTCAATGAATTTCAATGGCAGGCGGTTCGCTTCGGCGAGATCCGCACCCGAAATCGTGGCCCGCCCAACCTCTGCGGCAATGCCGAGATGAATGGTGGCGCGCAGGGCGTATTCAGCTTTTTTGGATAAGTGCATTCGGTTATGTGGAGCTAATGGTATGAATTAAACGGGCGCTGACAAGTGAAATTTCACTTGAGGGGTTTTTTGGTCGCTTTTCCCAAGTTGTTCACAACGATTGATGGCTATTTTTTTTGGGAACTCCCTTGAAAATGAGGGAAATTGCGAAGAGATGGGAGCGAGTCGGCCTGCAAAAATCTGCGGAGCGCCCATGCATTTTCTAACATATTTCCTGAAAGCGTGCCAACTTTCAAAAAAACGCCATAAGTGACTCGTAGTGAGCAAGTCCACTCAAAAACAATCGTTTGAAACCTTCACTGGAATGGTGAAAAAAACCCTTGCCACAGCAAAAAAGCGCTTGATGATCACTCGGAAGAACGGGTTTGAGGTATGGGGGGCGGAAATACCGGGTGATCGGGGTAGCGGGAAAAGAAAAAGATTCCCTCGCAAGTTATTCACAAGCAATCGGTGAGGGCCAATGACGCACATGATTTGAGGCAAAGCAAGCCTTGGGTTGACGGTTGGCAAGCTCTTTGCTCTTCTCAGACACACCCCAAAACTCCCCAGCCCATGTCATGCTACGAACATCTGACTCCACCCGCAGGCGATAAAATCACCATCCAAGACGGCAAGTTATGCGTGCCGAAGCATCCGGTGATTCCGTTCATTGAAGGCGATGGCACGGGGCCGGACATTTGGAAAGCCTCGCAACAGGTGTTCGATGCCGCCGTGGAAAAGGCCTACAAGGGCGAGCGCAGGATTTCCTGGTTCGAGGTTTATGCCGGGGAAAAATCCTTCAACCTGTATAAGGACAGTGTAAAAGATCTGGGCAAGGCCTGGCTGCCGGATGACACCTTGAGCGCCTTCCGCGAATACCTGGTGGGCATCAAGGGGCCGCTCACCACACCCGTGGGCGGCGGCATCCGCTCACTCAATGTCGCGTTGCGCCAGATTCTCGATCTCTATGTTTGCCTGCGCCCGGTGCGTTGGTTCACCGGCGTGCCCAGCCCGGTGAAGCGCCCCGATCTAACCGACATGGTGATTTTCCGTGAGAACACCGAAGACATTTATGCCGGCATCGAATTCCAGGAAGGCACGGAGGACGCCAGGGAGTTCCGCAAGTTTCTCAAGAAAGCCTTCCCGAAGGCCTATGAAAAAGTGCGCTTCCCCAAGACCTCGGGCTTCGGCATCAAGCCGGTCTCCGAGCAAGGCACCAAACGCCTCGTCAAGTCCGCCATCGATTATGCCATCGCCGAAGGCAAGACCTCGGTGACTCTCGTCCACAAGGGCAACATCATGAAGTTCACCGAAGGCGCGTTCCGCGATTGGTGCTATGAACTCGCCAAGGACGCATACGGCGCAGAGGAAATCGACGGCGGCCCGTGGTGCGTGATCCCGAAAAACAAACCCGGCGCGGGCATCATCATCAAGGATTGCATCGCCGATGCCTTCCTCCAACAACTCCTCACCCGCCCTGCGGACTACAGCGTGGTCGCCACGCTTAACCTCAATGGCGACTACATCTCGGATGCGCTCGCGGCCTGCGTGGGCGGCATCGGCATCGCCCCGGGCGGCAACTGCAACTACGACACCGGCCACTCGATTTTCGAAGCCACCCATGGCACCGCGCCGAAGTATGCCAACCTCGACAAGGTCAATCCGGGGTCGCTCATTCTATCAGGCGAAATGATGCTGCGCCACCTCGGTTGGACCGAAGCCGCGGATCTCATCATCAAGGGCGTCAACGGCGCGATCGGCGCCAAGACCGTCACCTATGATTTCGCCCGCCTCATGGATGACGCCACCGAAGTGAAATGCTCAGAGTTCGGCACCGAGGTGGTTAGACATATGGACTGAACCCACCTCCCGATGAACCGCATTCCCCTCCTCCTCGCCCTTCCGGCCATGTGCCACCTGTCACGTTCACTCCTCCTGGGTTGCCTCATCGCATCCACCCTGAATGCCGCAACGCCGCAGGACTTCTCGGTCGATCTCAAGGCCACCGTTTCCGACACCGCCCCCCGCATCTCGCTCTCATGGTCCCAGCGCCTGCAATCTAACATTGAATCGCAGAAAATCCACCGCCGCCTCAAGGGCGCAACCTTCTGGGAAAAACTCGCCGACCTCACCCCCACCCAGTCCAACTATGCCGATGCCACCGCGCTCTCGGGCGTGGAATACGAATACTGGATGCAACGCGATCTCAAGGGCGAGAAGCTCGAGGTGGCGATGGGCTATCTCAGCGCCGGTGTGAAGGTGCCCGAGGTCCACTCCCGCGGGACGCTTTTGTTAGTAGTCGACGACACGATGAGTGCTCCGCTGGCCACCGAGATCGCCGGGCTGACGCGCGACATCGCGTCCGATGGATGGACCGTGAAACAAATCAACGCGCCCCGCAACGGCACGGCCGCTTCCACCAAGGCGCTGATCAAGGCCGCCTACACCGCGGACCCCGACAATGTCAAGGCTGTCTATCTGTTAGGCCGCGTGCCGGTGCCTTATTCCGGCTGGCTGGGGCCGGACGGCCACGGTGCCCGCGCCTTCCCCGCCGACGGCTACTATGCGGACATGGACGGCACCTGGACGGATACCGCGGATTTCACCAAGGCTGGCACCACGGCACGCAACGACAACTGCGCGGGTGATGGCAAGTTCGACCAAAGCACTTTCCCCGGCCTTTTGAAATTGCAGTTGGGGCGCGTGGACATGGCGCGCCTGACGCAGGCACCCGGAGCCGCCACCACCGAAACCTCGCTGCTGCGCCGCTACCTGCGCAAGGAACACGACTTCCGCTTCAAGCAGGGTGCCTACGCGGACATTCCGCGCCGAGCCCTCATCCGCGAAGGTTTCGGATATTTCGCCGGCGAGAACTTCTCAATGAACGGCTGGGCCACCGCCTTCACCTGCGTGAGCCCCTCGTCCACCACACCCTTCCCCGTGGACAACATACCGGAAAACGAATGGTTCCACATGGCCACAAGCCATAGCTATCTAGCAGGACACATCAGCGGCAGCGGTGGATCTAACAGCTTCCAGGGCGGTGGGATGTCCTTCGAGTTCGGTCGCAAGCCGAGCAAGGTGGTTTTTCCCAGCGCGTTCGGCAGCTTTTCCGATGACTGGGACTTCGACAACGCGGCGATGCGCACGATACTGGCGGGCAATGCCACCGGGGATTCGCTGGCCCTGACCTGTTACTGGTCCGGCCGCCCGCACTATTTCACCCACCACCTGGGCATGGGCGAAACCTTCGGTTACTCGATCCTCACCACTCAGAATCTCGGCAAGATCTATCAACCTTGCGGCAACTCGGCGGGCTGCGTCCACGTCGGTTTGTTAGGAGACCCCACGCTGCGCCTGCACGCGGTCGAACCCCCGCGCGACCTCACGGCGACTTCGTCTAACAACAAAGTGTCGCTGTCCTGGGCCGCCTCCACCGAGACCGCCCTGCGGGGTTACCACGTTTACCGTGCGCCGGCCACCGCGGGTCCCTTCACCAAGCTCACGGAAGCACCCCTGACCGCCACGACTTATACCGATACCTCATGCGCGGCTGGACAAACCTATGTCTATCTGGTGCGCACGCTCATCCTTGAGACCAGCCCCGGGGGATCCTATTACAATCTCAGCCATGGCGACATGCTCACCGTCACTGTGAATGCCGGCGCCAAGGGCGCAGCACCCAACCCCACCAACCTGACCGTGAGTCTTACGGAGCGTGGCAAAGCCAAACTTTCATGGAAGGACAATGCCACCCACGAAACCGGCTACCGCATCGAACGCAAGACCTCATCCGACGGCTCCTATGGCACCTGCGGCTCGATTGCGGCGAATGAGACCTCGTTCACCGACGAGGCATCCCCCACCCCGGGCGCAACCTGTTACTATCGGGTTTGCGCCATGGATGGAAACACACCCTCCATCCCTGCCGAGACCTATCTTGAGACCGCGGCGGGCACCTTCGACTTCCAGACCGTGGCCATGATGAAGGTGATCAAGACCCTCGGCACGGCAAAAATCCCAGTGGAGCGTTTCGGCGGCGTCACCGGCACCGCCTCGGTGACATACACCACTGCCGATAGCTCGGCGAAGTCCGGCACGCACTTCACCGGCGGCTCCGGCACCCTGAACTGGGCGGACGGCGAAGGCGGCGTCAAATTCGTCCAAATCCCCATCACCAACACCCCCACACCCCAAACGGCACGCCAGTTCCGCGTCGATCTATCAAAATCTGCCGGTGCGGACATCGGCCAATACAAAACAATGGCCGTGCTGATCGAAGATCCCACCGCCACCCTGCACGAGCCATGGAAAGAGGTCACCATCCACGACGATTCCAAACAGACGGTTTATGATTCGGCGCCCGCCGCGCTGGCGGATGGCGTGATCGGCTCGACGCTCTGCGGTGGTCAAGGCCTCGACAGCGCGATGTCATGGGAGAGCGGCCGCTTCATCTATCAACAGCGCGGCGGCGACGGCATGCTGACCGCACGGGTTCCCGCGCCGACCCCCGCACAGCCCGCCGGCCGGTTTGCCATCATGATCCGCGAATCCACCGGGTTGCAATCCAAAATGGTCGCCACGGTCGTGACCAGCTATCCCAAGATCGGCTCGAAGTTCATCCACCGCGGTTCTAACAAAATTAACAGCGTGCTCGTCCCTACCGCCACCAATTCCCAGACCGCGCCGTGCTGGCTGCGCCTCGTGCGCGCAGGCAACAGCTTCACCTCGCTCACCTCCACCGATGGCAAAACATGGACCGTGCTCGGAACCGCCACCGTGCCCATGCCGGAAACCGCCAACTGGGGCTTCTTCCACATCTCGAACGGTGTGGATTACCATCGCAATCCTTTCAGCAACTATCAGCTTTGCGAATTCCAAGATGTGGCCTTTGACAAACTGCCGGTGCCCGACCCGCCCGCCAACCCGGCCGTGGGAAAAACAGGCATCAGCGCGGTCCCCCTCACTTGGACCGGCTCGCCCGGCGCGTCCGGCTACCGCATCGAGCGCTGTGGCGAAGACGGCGTGTTCACCCAAGCCGCCGATCTAACATCAGGCTCCGACACCAGCTTCAACGACACCACGGTGAAACCCGATACCGCTTATGCCTATCGGATTCTCGCCAGCGGCCCTGCGGGCAACAGCCCGTGGTCGCCCGTCATCCATGCCGCCACGCGGCCTGTCGATGCGGTGGCCAGCCTCGTTGCCGTGGCCGACGCCACCCTGAAACACGACTCCCCCACCACGAACTTCGGCAAGGAAAAGGTGCTCACCGTCCATGGCACCGATGATAATTGCCAGGTCGGCCCCGTGACCAAGGCATGGATGCGTTTCGATCTCAAGGGCCTGCCCGCCCTCAAATCCGCCAAACTCAATCTAACAGTGTCCGCCACGGGCGGCATCGATACCGTGGGCAATTTCTTCGCCTACCTCAAGCTCCTGCCGGAAGCCGCCAACGAATGGGACGAAGGCACCATCACCTGGAGCAATGCCGCGCAAAACAACACCACCAGCCCCGGACTGCTGCCGGTCGTGTACAGCCTGGGCACCATCAACATCCCCAACGCCACCGCCATCCCCGCGCCCGGAACCGTGTTGTCACCATCTCTAACCGTAGCCAACCTCAACACCCTGAAAAGCTCCAACGGAATCGTCACCATCGTCTGCCACCCGTATGATTTCTCGGGTTCGCCGATGCCCGCGGCCATCGATTTCGCATCGCACGAGCATGATAAACTCGCGGCCCCCACACTGGAGGTGACTTATGAGAACACCACCGCCCCGCGGCCGTCGTTCCTCGCCGTCTCAACGACCGCCAGCTCGGACATGGCCCTGAAATGGGTGGATAACTCGGACAACGAAACCGGTTTTGAAATCGAACGCCGGGTTTCTAACGGAAGTTGGGCTCCATTGAAAACCACCGCCGCCAATGTGACCGGCTTCATCGACACCACGGCGCAAGCCGGCATCAACTGTGAATACCGTATCCGCACCACCAGCACTGCGGGCGCATCGTCATGGGCAAGCACCCGTCCCGACACGAAATGACCGCATCACCAAACACATCCTTCCGATGATCACCACCGCTGAAACCACGCCTCGTTCATCGCATGAGATTACTCCTGAATATCATTTTTGTTAGCTTTTTCCGCCGTCTGCCTGCATGCGGAAAACCAACTGACACGCGTGGCTGAGATCCGCTCAATCAGTGATTTCAACCATGGAAATTCGGGCATGGTCGGCGGCGGCATGCTGGCCAACGATTTCACGCCTGCCCTGCTTGTTCTGCAATGCCCGCCCGCCCGCCCGGTGCCGCACGCTGGGGCAAAGCGGTTCCAACGAGCCTGGCCAGCCTTGATCGTCACGCGCGGAAGTGACCGGTCAAACCCCCTGCCAACCGAGTTTCTGGCGCAACGCCTGATAGAACGAACTCCCGTCGAGTTGGCACAAATGGAATGAGCGCGCGGATTTCCGCACCTCGATTTGGTCACCTGGTTCGATACGCACGCTTTCCCGCCCATCCACGGTGAAAATCATCGGCCCGCAGTCCGCATCTTCGGATGACAAATCGATGACGCAGGAATCGGATAGAACCAGCGCGCGCTGGCTGAGACTGTGGGGACAGATCGGCGTGACGAGAAATACCGCAGCCCCCGGCGCGACCAAGGGCCCCCCAGCGGAAAGCGAGTAAGCGGTGGATCCCGATGGCGTGGCGACGATCAAACCATCCGCCCGGTAGTCGTTGAGCAACTCGCCGTTCACCCGCGCCCTGAGGGATACCAGACGCCCGGTCTCGCCGCGCGCAAGTGTGATTTCATTGAGGGCGGTGAATTTCGCCGCCGGTTTGCCCGCACGATGCACGCTGGCATCTAACAAAGTTCGGGCGCAGGTGGTATAGTGTCCGTTGGCCAGCGAAGCGGCGAACAAGTCGAGTTCGTCGTCCTTGCAACTGGTGAGAAACCCGAGGTTGCCCACATTGATTCCGGCCACGGGTTTTGCAAAATCCCCGAGAAGCGAGAGCGCACGGAGCACGGTGCCGTCGCCACCGATCACCGCCGCCAGATCCACGCATTGCTGGAATGACGTGGCCGCAATCCCGCCGTGCTCACCCGCAAGCGACGCGGTCTCCGCTTCCAACACCGTGCTGATTCCCCAATTGCCCAGCGCCGCCTGAAGCGCCCGCAGCGTAGGAATGGAGCTGGGTTTATGGGGATTTGCGAGAATTCCAACATTCACGATTCACGATACTACGGCGGTTCCCCCGCTTGGCAAGCCGCAGATGCACACCAAAAATCATAGAAACCTTGTATGGCCGCGAACCGGTCATTCTATTTCTTGCGTCAATGTGCATCTGCGGGCGCGGTTGGATCGGTCGATGAATCACGACTAGAGGGCTTATGCCCGTCGGATGGCACGGCTGCCTTTGTCGCTTTAGTTGCGGCGATCTGAGCAAGAAGACGGGAGAAACACTCAAGCCGCTCCTTCTCTGGGGTATTCAGCAGGTGTTGTATTAGATGCGGATAGAAAGTGGCGAGCTCGCCGGATGCAAAAGTAGCTCCAATGTCTTTGGTGTCAAAATCCGGCTTCCGCCTGTCGACAATCCACTTGAACGCAGGACGAAGCGTAGGGTCGGAAAACGCCAAATCTAGAAATCCCTCATCTTGATCGAGGAATACAGCAAGGAGAGAGAGTTGGGAGCTGATTCGTTCCCAGTCCCTAATGCGTCGCCAACTCTGTTCCAGCTTGTCACTATCCAGACGATCAAGCTCGGCACCTAGTTCCTCAAGAAGGATCAGCTTGTCTTCCTCTTTGATTTTCTTCCAATATCCAGTCTCGAATCCGACCCAGTTCTGGTGGTTAGGAATGTACTTCAAAACGATCTGTCGAGTCTCTGGCAACCAATAAAGCGGGACAAAGAAATCATCCCCTTGGGCCCTGTATGATTCCCTCAGATGCTCGACCTGCGGATGAGCGAAGGCGTAAGTTGCCAAGCCCAAGATCGAGAACAGGATGGTGACGAGTGTCTTCATTTCTTGCACAACAGCGTTTATTCGTAGCATGTCCGGACGTGATATCCGGGAAGCTTACGAGAAGGCCTTGGCTCGTAAATGCTTGATTTGTCAATGTGATTTGGACGGCGCGTGCGTCTATCAAGGGGTAAACGCTGAAATGCTGAAAATCTGAAATGCTGAAAAAATTGGGGAGCTGCACGCTGCTGCTGGAGCATGAATCTGGCCCGGTTCCGGGGGTTTTCGGATGCCAGCGGGCAGCTGCGCCATGGAACAAGGAAGACAGCCGTCCCGGCTGTCGGGAGGTGCGGCCGTCCCGGCTGCAGCAAGCACGGGAGTAGCTGATGTGGCACGCTGTGGCTGTGCATGGGTCTATCATGAACGGGAAGACCGCGTGAACGCGGAACTCCGAGCGCGAAGGGTCGATGGTGGCCATGGGCCTTGCCTGAAACACGAATCAAATTGGCCGCAAGAGAACGCAGAGAACGCAAAGAAGTGATAGATTGGAGGCGGGACGCCGCAGCCACGGGCGCGCCTGAAGCTAGCGGAACATTCAACTCTTTTCCTGCTTTCCTGCCTTCCTCACTCAAAATTCTTCTCTTGGCGTGCTTGGCTGCTTGGCGTTTTCGATTCCACTCCATCGAGAAAACGGACGAGACGTCCGTTCCCCTTATTGAGCAGACGTCATACCTCATTCACTCTGCGTCCCCCTCTGCGTCCTCCGCGGCTCTGCGTTTCGATTCTAACAGTGAAAAGACCGCGTGAACGCGGAACTCCCAGCACCTCTCAACAAAAAAAATCCGCCATCCCAGACGGATGACGGATTGTTCACGATATCAGAAATTATTTCGCCTGTGCGGCGGACTCTTTCAGATCCGCGGCGGGCAGGATGACGTTGGCGGGGCCGCCTTGGTTTTCGGCGTCGCCTTTGGGGCTGAAGCGGTTGATGCCGATGCCGACGAATTTGCCTTCCTTGTTGAAGACCGGGGTGCCGAGTGATTGCAGGGTGAGCTTGCCGTAGGTGCGCGGCTGGGTGATGACAGAAATCACTTCGCAGGTCATGACCACAGGTTCGCGGTTGAGATCCTTGCCAAGGCGGGTGAGCACGATCACCTCATCGAGCAATGCCAACGGCGCGGAGTCGGCGATCTTGACGGGAACCAGTTTGACACTATCCGGTTTGGTCGGGCGGATGAACGCGAGGTCCAGATCGGGGTCCTTGAAGGCCACCTTGGCTTCAACTTCGGAGCCATCAGGCAGGAGGATTTTCACCTCTTTGGTGGTGCCTTTGGCGGAGAGTTTCACCTGTCCTTGTTGGGTATTGACCATGCGGCCATCCGCGGCGGCGGCAATATCCAGCGTGGATAGCGGGACGACGATCAGGCCGTCCGCACCGATCACGGTGCCGATCATCTCGACCTTGCGTTCCTCTTTTTTGGCCGGGTTGTCACCGACGGTGATTTCGAGTTCCACGACGGCACTCAGATAGAGCACGGAGTCTTTATGGGCGGTGGCAATGGCAAGGGCTTTTTCCTTGAGTGGGCCTTCTGCGGCCATGGCGAACGGGGCGGCCAGCAAGGCTGCCGTAACTAACAATGTGTGTTTCATAGGGTATGGTAGGCGATTGGATTCAGGAGAGCGGAAATTACCAGGTGGGTTCAAGTTCAATGAAACTCGTGGAGATGCCCCGGCGGACAAACAAAACAATGGGACTGCGCGTGTTTTTTTCGATTTCATCAAGCACCGATTTCAGGGAATCGATGGAATCCACGGGTTTGCCATCCATGGAAATGATGATGTCGCCACCATTGAGCCCGCCCAGCGCGGCCCAGCCGGCCGGGACGACGGCGGATACATACACACCCTTGAAATCATCCGGAAGTTTCTTGGCCACCCGGTCGTCCTGGCCGAGATCGCGCGAGGTGAACTCAAGCGTCGCGCATTCATGGGAGGCCAGATCGGCGGTGCCTTCATGCCCGCTTTCAAGTTCCACCTTGACCTGCACGTCCTCCTTGCCGCGGCGCACCGAAAATGTCACTTCCGCGCCTATGCGGTATTGCCGGATCAGCGAGGAAAACACGTCGGCTTCCTCGGGACGCGAACATTGAATCACCTTGTTATCCATTTTTGTTAGAAGATCACCGACCAGCAGGCCTGCGGTTTCCGCCTTGGTGCCGGGATGCACGCGGGTGATGCGCACGCCCTTGGAGCCGGGGATGCCGAGGGCTTCCGCGAGTTCGGAGGAAATCACCTGGGTATCGATGCCGATCCACGCCTTCTTGACGATTCCGGGTTTGTCGGCATCCGGCTCGGGGCCGATTTTTACGACGGTTAGAAAATTGCGTCCGTCATGTTCGTAGGAGACGAGTACGGGGGTAGGAGCGGTTTTGCCAGAGGTGATATTCTGGCTGACGCTGGTGAGGGCGGCCAGGTCCGGCGTGGGTTTGCCCTCGACCGCGAGTATGAGATCACCCGGTGCGATGGCGGGCTTGGCGGCGACGGCGGCCCCGCCCGGGCGCAGGCTCTGGACCACGGCGGCCTTGTTGTCGGTGCGGAGCATCTGTTTGGCCGTCAATGCGGTTAGATCACGCGCGGTCATTCCCCATGAGAGCAATTCCTTTTCACGGGGTTCGCTGGGTTCGCGCACGGCGGTGGTGATTTTCCATGACATGGTTTTGCCATCGCGCAGGCCCTCGGCCGCGATCACGGCGCCCACCGGGGTTTCCAAAACCATGCGGTTGAACACCGGAATGTCCTCGGGTGCGCGCGATGCGGCGATTTCCTTGCCATCAAGGATTGTTAGAACATCGCCGGCCTTCAATCCCGCCTTGTCGGCCGGACCATCGGCAATGACACCGCCGACCAGGATGCCGACCTTGGCATCGGATTTCTTGAGCAGGGGTTGGGAACTCATGCCAATCCAGCTGCGCTGGACTTTTCCATTGGCGATGAGTTCATCGGAAATTTTCTTCGCGAGGTTGGCGGGAATGGCACCGCCCAGGCTGCCGATGCCGATTTCATTCACGCCGACGATTTCACCTTTGAGGTTAACCAACGGTCCGCCGGAGTTGCCGGGAAAAATCACCGCGTCATGGCCGATCCATCGGACGAGTTCGCCCACCGCCTCGCCATCGAGCCGCAACGCGCCACCGGGGGCGATCATCTCGGTATTGGCCACAATGCCTTGGGTAACCGATTGTGAAATGCCCGCCGGGCTGCCCATCGCGAGCACCACATCGCCCACCCGCAACGCCGAGCTGTCACCAAAACCCGCCACCGGCAAGGGTGCTTCCGGGTTGCGCAGATCTTTCTTGTCAATCTTGAGCACTGCGAGGTCCGCCAAGGCATCCGTGCCCACCAGAGTGGCATGGACTTCCTGGCGGTCGGCCAGGCGCACGGTGATGCGGGTGGCGTGACCGGCGACGTGATGGTTGGTGAGGATGAATCCTTCAGGCGAAATGATGGTGCCCGAGCCACTGGAGCGGCCTTTTTGCATGCGGCCCGAACCCCCTTCTTCGGAAACCACGTGGATGCGGACCAATGCGGGATAGACGGCATGCACTGCGGCATCCACTTGTGGATCGACGGCTGCGCGGGCATTGCCTGCAAACAATGAAGCCGCCATGGTGATGGCGGCGCAGGATTTTGATAAATGCAAAGATTGCGTCATGGCGGAAACAAGCCCGGATGGGAAGCTCGCTTCAAGAACGAAACTGTCGAAATTTCTTGTCTGTCCAATATTTCCTCAATTAACGCTCTTTTTCATGGGTGGTCGGGCCGGGTTCGAAACGCATGAGCTCGGCCACAAAGGTCAGCGGGATGTGGCCGGTTTCACCATTCCGGTTTTTTGCCAGAACGAGTTCCGCCTTGCCTGCCTCGTTTTCCTTCTCCTCCTCGGTGTCCGCATAATAAGCCGCCCGATAGAGCAAACCCACGAGGTCGGCATCCTGCTCGATGGCCCCGGATTCGCGAAGGTCGGACATGCGGGGCACGCCGCGGCTTTCCCCGCTGCGGCTTTCCGGCCCCCGGTTGAGCTGGGCGAGAATGATGATCGGCAATCCTAACTCCTTGGCGAGTCCCTTGATTCCTGCCGAGATTTCCGCGATTTCACGTTCGCGCGAGTTTTCCGCCTGTTTGGTTCGGGACCTCATCAACTGCAGATAGTCGATGGCGATGAACTGGATGTTCTCGTCGCGCTTTTTGCGCCGGGCCTTGGCGCGCAGTTCGTTGATGGTGATGCCCGGGGTGTCGTCGATGAACAACTTGGCGGCGGCGGTTTCCAGGCAGGCGCGCTTGATGCGCTGGAGGTCGCCCTTGTTAGGGGTGTATCCCCGGCTCAACTGGCTCACCGCGAACTTCGCCCGCGAGAACACCAGGCGCTGCACGATCTGGAAGGAACTCATTTCACAGGAAAACACCATGCCCGGCTTGCCCAGATCCACGCAGATGTGTTCGGCGATGTTCATCATCAGCGAGGTCTTGCCCATCGAGGGACGCGCCGCGATGACAAACATTTCCCCGGGCTTGAGTCCGCCGGTCATCCGGTCCAGCTCATCATACCCGGTGGCTATCCCCTGCGCACCTTTTTCCCCGGCAAGAAGTTTTTGCAATTGCTCGAACACCTCCTCGACGGATTGTTTGATGGTCGGCGATTTGTTAGTCTCGGCACCCTCGCGGATCGCCAGCATTCTCGACTCCACCGTGTCCAACAGCGCGGCCACCTCGTCGGGCGCGTCATAGGCCTGCGCGATGGCCTCGTTGGAATTGCGGATGATCGAACGCAACACGAACTTGTCCTTGACCAACTGGAGGTGATGGCGGAAATGCCCCGGACTCGGCGCGTAGGTGTACAGGTCCGTGACCGCAGCGGGCCCGCCCACGCGGTCTAACAAACCCCGATCCAGCAACCTCTGCACCAGCGACACCAGTTCGATCTCCTGACCGCCCTCGAACAATTCTATCAGAAACGCATACAGCGTGGTATGGGACGGCAGATAGAAATGATCCGGCGTGAGCCGTTCCTCGATGGCCACGCCCACATAGTCCTGCGGCTCCTGCAACATCGATGACAAGAGGCTTTTCTCCGGCCCCAGCGCGTGGGGCAGCGCGCGGGTTACATCATCCACTGCCGTCGCTCCTTGCTGGAGGGCAGCGGTTTTCGGAAAAGCGGGGCTTGTCGGGGATTCTACGGCCATGAGGGGTGGGAAGAATGGGCAAATCAAAACGACAGCGCAATCCCAAGGATAAAAAAAGCCATCTTCGCTATCGTCTGTAAGCGGTCGAAATACCCAAACGCTCAATCTTGACAACGTGTGAATTTTTTGTGAACAACCGTGGACAAGTGCCCAGTCCGCTGGTTTCCAAGACCATGGAGGCGCTTCAACTTCCCAACTTTTTTCGTCCCGCAGGCGACAATGACGACCGGGTCAAATGAACTCGATCCGCTCGTAGATATCCCCCATGACCAATGAGATCAGTTGCTCCACAAGGCGAAGCTCGCGAAGCCGGGACCAAAGGGTGCGATGAGCGTGCGCCACCGGGTTTGATCGCTGACGTCACCGCGCTCGACATAGGGGAGGAATGCGGAACCTTGAATCATCAGCACCAGATCGAACTTGGGCGGAGTCTGCACCATTTTCGCCACATTGATACCCATGCCTTCAGTCATGCGCCAATGCGGCAGCAGTTTTTTGCCCGCCAGGATGGCGTCCACCTCGTCGAGAACGGTCATCCATGCATCGATTTGTGGCTGGGTGATCTTGCTGTCACGCGGTCCCTTTTGAGTGGGCGAAGGCAGCCACTCGTGGTCATCATCGGTTTCGGCCAGCACCCGCTTCCAACAGATTCTGCTGCAGGCGAGCGCAGCCTGGAATTCGGCGACCGCCTTTTTCATTCCATCCGCATCGATCACTTCCAGCCGCATGTCGTGAATGGCGGCAACGATGTCAGCCCATTCTCCAACCTGCATCTCCCGGGATGAAGTCACATGTTTGGCGATCGGAGGAAGGGGGTCGGGAGAGGTGAAAAACACATGCGCGGATTGATTCCAAACGGGCTGCCAGTCATAGCACATGAAGACATCAAGCATGCCTAACAGGATGTGCGTGTAACCCCTGAGCCACACCGCGTCAGCCGAATCAAAGTGGATCACCAGATCCTGCGTGTCCTGGGCTTGCATGTTCATGATCCTTCCGAGCGACTCGGAAAGAGGTGTCCCGGGTGTGCCGTCCTGGTTTTCCAGACGGGCTTTTGATAGATCCACGCGTACCTTGAAATCGCCCTCCCCGGCTTTGGCAAGCGTGGCATTGGCCGTGGTAAGCGCTTCCCTAAGATTCTGAAAGAGCAGGCGGATTTTCCCCGGCGTCGCCTGCTCATGCGGTGGCGGGTTGTCACCCGCCTGATGCGGCAACACGCGGAAAAATGGCAGTCCGCTGTTGACCAGGGTTTCCCGGATGCCGAGCCGGCCCGCCCCGTCCGAGAATTGCTGCAATCCCTGCAGCGCCTGGAGAATACCGAGCGAGAAGCGGTCGCCATCATTGGGGGGATTTGCAAACGCGGTGATGCCGTCCTGCAGTTTTCCGGCGCCAAGGTAAGAGTCTAGCCGCGTGTCCTGGGCTTGCAACGGATGCGCCAGCAATGCCGACGCCAGTATGAGTTGGATGATGGCTTTCATGGAGTCATGTGACTAACAGCCACACTGGCGGAAGCGTCGGCCTTGACAAGGAATTTCTCCGCGCAGGAATTTCTCCGCGATCCGGAAAACTCCATTCTTGACAGAAGTGTGACAAAACCGTAACAGGAGCGTCATCATGTTCAAGGAGTTCAAGGAATTCGCGCTGAAGGGCAATCTGGTCGACATGGCGGTGGCCTTTGTCATGGGTGCCGCGTTCACGAAGTTGTCCGGATCGTTCATCGAGGATCTGGTGATGCCGCTGGTGGGCAAGGTGACGGGGGGGACGGATTTCAGCAACCTGTTCGTGGCGCTGTCCGACAAGGTGACAGCCACGAACCTGCTGGAGGCGAAAAAACAGGGCGCGATTTTTGCTTACGGGAATTTCATTTCGATCACCCTCAACTTCGTGATCGTCGCGTTGGTGATGTTTTTGGTGGTCAAGGCGATCAACCGGGCCAGGACCCTCGCGAGCAAAGCGACCGCCCCACCACCACCCGAACCGACGGCCCAGGAAAAACTGCTCACCGAAATCCGGGATTTGCTCAAGTCGAAGGGCTGATTTTCGAAAGTTCCGAGATAAAAACCACGATAGGCACGAAATTTCACTAAAAATCAGAGAGTCGTGACCTTGCATCACCTCATCCTGAAGGTGAGAGGAACCAAGCCCCAAATCCATTGGCCTTTCGTGTCTTTTCGTGGTTTTCGTGGTTTCAATTTTCCTATGTAGGATAATCCGTGCTCAAAAATGCCTGATGTTCTCCCTAATACCGTCGCCCTGTGGGTTGGCCGGTTTTTTCCGCTGGCCAGGCGCGGATGGAGCAGCTACGGTGGCGGCGAAAAATAATCGGCCATTCCGCCCAAGTTGGCACGGTCGTTGCTTTTTAACTTTCAACCTATCCACCGAACCATGAAAAAAATCGAAGCGATCATCAAACCATTCAAGCTTGAGGAAGTCAAAGAAGCGCTCGCCGAGGTGGGTGTGCAAGGCATGACTGTCACCGAAGTCAAGGGCTTCGGACGTCAGAAAGGTCACACCGAAATTTACCGTGGCTCCGAATACACCGTGGATTTCCTTCCCAAGGTGAAAATCGAAATCGTGGTGGACGATTCCCAAGCCGACAACGTGGCCGCCGTGATCGTGAAAAGCGCGAACACCGGCAAAATCGGCGACGGCAAGGTCTTCATTTCAAACATCGAACAAGCCATCCGCATCCGCACCGGCGAGACCGGCAACTCGGCCGTGGCGGTGAATTGATCGATCCCTGGTTTTCTCAGGCCGCCGGTTTCCCACTCGGAGGCTGGCGGCTTTATCTTGTCGAGTCCCTCCAATCGATGAAGGCGGCCCCAAGGTGACGGGCCACATCGGATGGCATGAGCGATTCCTCCGATAGGTCGGGCTGGTCGAGGGCGATCTCTGCGGCCCGACCACAAAGCCATGCGGAAAACGCGGCGGATTCTAACGGACCTTGCCCGCCCGCCAGACGCGCACCGATGACCCCGGCTAACAGATCTCCCTGTCCGCCGGTGGCCATGCCTGGCGAACCGGTGGTGTTGCACCACAGCGGCTGCCCGGCGCGGGTCACGAGCGTCCGGCAACCCTTGAGCAGGAGCGTGGCGGGAACCCGCTCGGCAAAAACGCGCGCGGCCTCTTCACGCAAAACTTCCCCGAGATCGGGTGCCATACGCTGGAACTCACCCGGATGCGGCGTGATGACGTGCCGCTCGTTGAGGATTCCAATCCTGCCTGACTTGGCGATGAGATTCAAGGCATCCGCATCAATCACGGCGGGCACGGGCAGGCTGGCGATCAGGCCTAACAAAATTTCTCCTTCCGCCGCATCCAACTCACCGAGACCGGGACCCATCACCCACGCATCAGCGCGAGAGTCCCGCAACTCCCCGATGGAGGAATACCTGCGGACCATCACTTCGGGCGGGCATCGGGACGCGATGGACACCGCGGCACTCGCGGGCACGTGAAGAGTGACTAAACCCGCGCCACCGCGCAACGCGCCAGTGGCCGCCAGAACCGCCGCTCCCGTGTAAACATCCGATCCGGCTAACAAGGCCACACGGCCCGCCATGCCCTTGTGAAAATCAAATGACCGCCGGGCCATGGCAAAACCCGCCGTTTGCGGCGAGATCAGGTCGATATCACCCGATCCAGTTAGAGAAAGCGGCTCCACCACCACCACCGCGAGTGCTCCGGTGGCATGAGCGGCATGGGCAGTTAGAAGCCCGCGTTTTGCCAGACCTATCATGAAGGTGACATCGGCCATGACGGTCCCGGGCGGACATGTGCCGCGGTCCGCATCGATTCCCGATGGCAGGTCCACCGCGGCGATTCGCGCTCCCGCATGTTGGCGCAGCCACTCCATTTCCGCCGCCATCCCTAACAGAGGTTCGCGCAAAGCGCCGGTGGCTCCGATGCCGAGCATCCCGTCTAACAAAACGAGTGGGCGCTTCATATCCAGCCATGCCGGCGGAGCGTCAAGCGGGGCACCCAATTCGGTTTCCAGCCATTTTTTCCGGGTCAGTGGCGCGCAATCATCGAGCGGGAAAGCCGGTCTAACAAAAACCTCCCACCCGCAGGAGTCGCGCAGGATTTTCAAAGCCACCAGGGCGTCACCGGCATTGAGGCCCTTGCCGAGATAGGCGATGGCCGTGCCGGGCAGCGGAAAAAACCGGCCCAGTGCCGCGCCGAGACGCCGGCCCGCGAGATCCAACAGACGTTCTTCGCTCCAGCCGTCCGCAAGGGCGGCCTGTTCGGCGGCCCGCATTTCAGATAGAGTCACCGCAGCCATGACGGCAGCATAAGCGATTCAGCAAATCATGACAGCAGGAAAATCCCCCGCATTCAATAGGTGCGGCGGTAGCGCTCGACGCCCTCCGCAACACCGCGGGCGATCGCTTCACGGAACCATGCGGACTTCATGTTGTTCCTTTCGTCCGGGTTGCTCACAAATCCACCCTCCACCAGAATCGCGGGAAGCGCGGAATGCCGCAGCACAAAAAATCGCGCGAACTTCGCACTGCGGTCCTGGGTGCGTGTGGCACGGACCAAGCTGCTCTGGACACATTGTGCGAGTTGTTGGCCGGGCGCACTGTAATAGTAGGTCTCCGTGCCATTCACATCCTGTTTCCACGTGTAATTGTAGTGGATGCACACGAAAATCGCATTCTTGTAACTGTTGCCGATGGCGACACGCTGCGGCAGGGTGATGAAATAATCGCTGCGACGGGTCATGACGGTCCTGAAACCCATGCTCTTGAGATGTGACTCCAAGCGGGTGGCCGTATCGAGCGCCAGGTGCTTTTCATACACCTTGCCCCACTGTCCGCCGTAATCATGCCCACCATGACCCGGATCAATCACCACGGTCTGGAAATTGACCGCCTGCGCCGCCGTGCCAAAAACACAGGCTGCTGCCAGAACCACCAAGCGTAAAATCGTTTTCATCGTTTTTAGGGGAAAAAGTAAGTGAAACAAAACAATTAAGATATATTGATATTTTTTAAAAATTGTAAAGGAAAATCTTTCGAACATTGGAATTTTCAAACCGGGACTCAGTAAGTGCCGGTCGGTCGGTCGGAGGCCTTATGGGTTCTCGTCCGTTCTTCGGCGGCGGCTTTGGCGTCGTAAGGGATGCTATTGGCCACCTGGACCGTGCCGTCTGGGGAGGTGAGGAGCAAGGGGTCGCCCTGAGGACCGCGCTGGTGGATTTCGCGGGCGACCAGCCTGCCGTCGGTATCGATCACGCAGTGGACCCACATCGACGGTGTGGACAGGAACATCACGTGCATCCGTTGCTGGCGGTCCACCGTGACCAAGGGTTTGCGCAGCAGGAGCACATCCCCGAGCAGGAAGGTCCGGACGAGTTGACCGCTGGTGTCATCCTGGATCTGGGCATAAATCTGGGTTTTGGAGTCACCCGAGAAATTGATCACCCGAAATTCCCGAGTCCGGTTGCCGCTTCCAAGGAGGCCTACTTTTTGCGTCCAGTAGGACATGCCCGAACTTTGGGTGAATAGCACGCGATTGGTCGAGGACCCCTCGTTGCCATCCCCGGGGGTGCGGATCACGGCGGAGACTGTGAAATTTCCCGGCTCGCTGAGTTGGAAGATCTGCGCCAGGTCCACCTCACGGGCCAAGGTCTGCCCGGGACCGATTTTCATCGCGCCAAACAGCCCCCGTCCTTTCGGGTTGACCGCATTGCCGCGTCCGTTTCGCACGATGAATGCCAGCCATTGCAAGCGGCCATCGCTGCTGAAAATGAGTTCTTTGCCCGCATGATTGGTGATGGTCACCACGGCGCGGACCTGTTCTCCCGCCAGGTACTGTTCCTTGGCCAATCTCAAGGATGCGGCAATCTGGGCATGCGCCGAAGTGGCGCAAACCACCACAGCAGCGAGGTATTTCAAACTCCGGCGAATCATTTGCCGAGAGACCTAGCCCAGACCGGGGTCCTCGTCAAGCCATGCGGCCACTAACCGCCCGCAATCCATGCGGATTGTCCGCAAGCCCTTGCCGTCCCTTGACCCGGCGCTCCCGCTCCGCCCCACTCTGGCATCCCGAACCCATCAAAAGTGGACAGGTTTGCGTCGATTTTTCGGCAAAGAAAGCGATCAACCACTGAAGCTACTGAAAATCCCGGAAAACGGGATATCCAATGAGAATTCCTCCAAGGGTTCAGTGTTTTCAGAGGTTCTCAGTGATGCCGTGGTTCCGATGTGATGCAGCCATTGGACGTCCGTTCCCAATTGGATCGCCCCTTGGTTCCGGCTACACCGGGTTGGGGTAGCTCAATCGACGTTTGCCCGATCTCATGGGAATCGCAGCTTTGCCAGCCAAACGCCCTGCATCGCAGGCGGGATCACTCCTCGGTGTCCGGGCGGGAGATCAGCGCGGTGAAACAGTCCTCAAGTTGTTGCAGGATGGCCGGGTCATTCACTTTCCCTCCCTCGGCGGTGGTGATGTAGAGGGTGTCCATGGCCACACCCTTCTCGGTGCAGATCCGCGCGTGGGCGGTGTTGAGTCCGTAATGGTTGATGGTGTGGAAGAGGTCGTGCAGCAGTCCGATGCGGTCGAGCGCCTGGAGCTCCACGGTGGTGCAGGTGGGGTGCAGGTCGTTGCTGACGTAGGCTTGCACGGGAACGGGGATGCCCTGATCGGTCCGCTGCCTGAGGAAATTGACGCGGCGTTTCAGGTAGCGTTCGGGTTCGTAGTCCACGGCCGCGAGGATGGCCTCGAAGGTCTCCAGAAAACGCTTGCGCGTCGAGGCGGCCGATACCGGCTCGAAGTTGGTGGTACACACGCGGAAGATGTTGACCACGATGCCGTCGGCACGCGTGAACAGATCGGCGGACAGGATGTTGATCTGCTCCGAAGCAAGGGCGCAGCAGATTTTTTCTAACAAAAGCGGCCGGTCGCGGGTGGCGAGCACCAGTTCGGTATAGCCCTTGTCTGTTAGATCGATCCATTTGATGCAGGATGCGAAGGGGTCGCCGGTGTCCGCCTCGCGGCGGAGGAAATGGCGCACGGTGCGCACCTGGGTGACGATGTGGGCGGCGAGGCGGAAGTGGAACGCGGAATCTGGCATGCGTTCGAAGTGCGCCATGACATCGGGGTGGTAGTCCTCGCGCATGAGAGCCAGAACCTCGTCACGCAACGCGAGACGGTCGGTGTCGAGTTGTTGAGAATACTTTTCGCGGCCGTTCTCGAGGAAGCTGCGGGTGGCGGAGTGGAGTTGGACCATGAGGCTTTCCTTCCAGCCGTTCCATGCGTCCGGCGCAGTTCCGTTAGAATCAACGAAGGTGAAGAGAAACAGCGCGTCGAGATTGGAACGGGTTTTCACGATGTTGGCGAATTCGGCGATGACCTCGGGATCATCGAGATTGCGGGTGGTGGCGGTGCGCCAGAAGGTGAGGTGGTTGTCCACGAGGAACATGATCAAGGTGCGGCGCGCGCCTTGAATCTGCAGGCGGTTGCACAACCTTGAGGCGAGCATGGCCGAACCGTCGATGTGTTCGCGCACGTTTTCGGCGCGCCCGGTATCATGGAGAATGACGGCCAGATAGAGTGCGTAGGGATCCTCGATCCCATGGAACAGTCGCCGATAGATCTCGCGGCGCGGGTCGGTGTCGGTGATGAGCTCGTCGAGTTGTTCGACGCAGCGCAGCGTGTGTTCGTCCGCAGTGTAGCGGTGGAAGAACTCGTGTTGCACGAGGCAATCAAGGGCGCCGAACTCCGGCAGGTAGCGACCAAGGAAGCCGATGCGGTGCATGAGGCGCAGGATGCGGGCGACGTCGCCCTTGCGTTCGAGGATGGCTTGGAAGACCTGGCGGTTGGTCTTGGCGTAACGGAAGGGTCGGTCGATGTCGCCCCAATGGTTGGCGATGAGCCGCCGGATTTCAGGGCTGAGTTTGAGGTTGCGCACCTGGCAATGTTGGAAAAGGCGCATCAGGCGCTGCGGGTCATCCGTGAAAATGTCGGCATTCGCCGGAAACAGTCGGCCGTCGCGCGCGATGAATCCGTCGAACTCCTCGCGGCTCTTGCGGCGGAATGTTAGAAACGAACGGATGCCGGACTCCGCGCGCGACTCCTGCTCGATCTGGAAGGCCTCCATCAGCGAGGTGGTGTGCTGATAGATATGGCGGGTGTGGCGGTAATAGTCGCGCATGAACGCCTCGGTGCCGCGCAGGATGTCGCGTTGCGGGTAGTTGAAGGCCATGGCCACGACGCCCTGGAGTTGGAGTGTGAGTTGGTCGGTGCCCTTGCCGGTGTGATAGTGAAGCTCGTTGCGGACGCGGTGGAGGAAGTCATAGGCGTCCTCGATTTCTTGACAGGCGGCGGCGGTGAGCAGTTTGCTCTCGACCAGGTCCTGGAGTTTGGCGCTGCCGCGTTTGACCCGCGCGACCCACTGGATGCAGTGGTAATCGCGCATTCCGCCGCAGCTTTCCTTGACGTTGGGTTCCTGGAGGAAAACGGTGTGGGAGTACTTTTCGTGGCGGCTGCGGAGGTCCTGTCGGCGCAGTTCGAAAAACGCCGCCTGTCCCTTGTTGATGCACTCTTTTGCGAAGCTCGTTTGGAACTGTTGGAAAAGGGCGGGGTCACCGGTGATGAGCCGGGCGTCCATGAGCGAGGTCTTGTTCTCCTGGTCCCGCTTGGCCTCGGCCACGCATTCGGCCACCGAGCGGCAGGCGTGACCCACCTTGAATCCCATGTCCCATAACAGATAGAGCACACTCTGGACGAGTTCCCGGATGGGCTCCGGTAGTTTGTTAGATGCGCGTGGGAGCAGGAACAGAATATCGATGTCCGAACTCGGATTGAGCAAAGCGCGGCCATACCCGCCGGTGGCCACCAGGGCGATGGGAAACGAGTCGCCCTCCTCGCGGTGTTTGAGCGAGGCCTCGAGGATCGATCCGAGCATGGTGTCGATGAGCAGCGCGCGGTTAGCGGCGATTTCCAGGCCACCGGCGCCGGCGCGGTGGTGCATCAGGATGCGGCGTTCCTCGAGATTGAGAAAGCGTTTGTAGAGGTCGATGCGCTCGGACGGCGAGAGTTGCCCATCGACGGCAGGCCGAAGGGCATCACCCGCGTGTTGCTCGAGTGTGGAGAGGTAGGAACGCATGCGGGAGGATTGTTAGATTGAATTTTTATGAAACGCTCTTCTGTCATTGAGCGTAAGCCATCCGCGTGCCGACTTTGGCATAGAGTTCGCATTGGCGAGAGGAGTGACTGCCGAGGTCCTCCTCCAATTTGACTGCACCGGGCTCGAAAATCGTGATGGTCGAGGAACCCCCGAACGCGAAATATCCCTTTTCGGCACCTTTTGGCACCGGAGCGCCGGGGGTGAAGGTCTGGCGGATGGTTCCCACGCAGGTGGCCCCGATTTCCAACAGCAGCACCGTGCCGAAACGGGCGCTTGCGAGTGGAGTGATCGTGCGTTTGTTCGTCCAGAGGTAGGCGAGTTGCTTGCGCAGCGCGATGGGCGACACCGAAAACAAGGGACCCTCGATCATCCGGGTTTCACCGGGCACGCCCGCTGCGGGAAAATGGAATCGATGGTAATCCACCGGACACAAGCGCGAGAGAACCAATGCACCGTCGGCATAACGCGCCGCCAGCGAGGAGTCACCCAACAGTTCTAACAAGTCAAATTTCTGACCCTTCACAAAAACCCCGTCGATGGCCGACGCGCGTTCGAAGCCGAGGTGTCGCCCGTCTGCGGGGAAGACCGCGCATGAATCATCGGGATCCACCGGGCGCGCACCCGCATGGAGTTTGCGGGAAAAAAACGCGTTGAAATTGGGGAATGAGTCCGGGGCATCCGCAAATTCCGCGGGATCAAGACCAAAACGTTGAATAAAGGGCTCGATGCGCGCAGCGGACTGCGGCGCACTCATGCGGCGGCCGTACCAAGCCGAGAAAAACCGGCGTTTCACCACGGCTGCCAAGGCGAGCGCCCCCAGCGGATGGCCATAGGCCCAACGCAGGAAACCCTCTCCATAAACCTGTTCGGTCTCCATGGCCCCCGTGTGCCGGTTGTAATAGCGGATCGCTTCCACCCCGCTTTTCTAAAGCACCCGACGGAAAACCGCAAGATCCACGTCAATTGACTCAAATTCGCAGATCCTTCTGCGGGTTTCAGTCGTTATGGAAGGCAGGGATCGACCTGCGGTCCGCGTGGGTGAACGAGAAAGCGAGCTCCGGCAAGGAGGCTGGTCGGTCGCGCCATCATCTATCAACCCAGAAAGAAATATGATTGGCCGCAAAAGAACGCAAAGATCGCAAAAAACAGAGACTTGTGAATGTTATTAGTCGATCTGGAACTCACCCTAAAGGTGGGTCGAGTTATTTTCATCAATCATTCTCTTTGCGATCTTTGCGTTCTCTTGCGGTCAATTCCATCCGTGT
Source organism: uncultured Luteolibacter sp. (assembly GCA_964458895.1). Lineage (GTDB taxonomy): Bacteria > Verrucomicrobiota > Verrucomicrobiia > Verrucomicrobiales > Akkermansiaceae > Luteolibacter. Next base: position 30,772 of record CAYWLC010000005.1, read on the forward strand.
TCTTGCATCAATAACCACGCATTGGCGCGGACGGCTCGGAGATCCGTCCCTACCGCTTGTCGATCCGCACGCGACAAATTCCACGTCGATCGACGTCGGATTTGTCGCGATGGATTGGCCGGGGACATCAGTGTCCGCACATGCCACCCACATGCTCCAGCTCATCCCAAAGCGCTTTGACATCCACCTGCGGAGGACCAAACCCACCAAGGTATCGATCACTCTCGGAAGTCAGCACCTCAAAACCGCATTCCACGCAGCGGAGATAATTCAACCGTGGCAGCACCATCCTGCTGCCATCCGTCATGGGATATTCCTCGTCCCGCGTCACCAGTTCATACCGCCCGTGGTAGCAGTCGGAGCAATGCACGGGAATGTTCGACACCTCGTTATGTTTTGTCTCGCTCACGCTTTCGATGGTATCCGGATTGCCGATCATTTTCAATCATTCTCCATGGGGACTTTCCCGCCGGGTGCCCGTCAATCGATCCGTCGGATCTCCGTGCATATTCCCTATCAAACCTGCGCGCGGGACACTCCACACCGCCCAAAATGTTCCCTTGCGGGGACCTCGGAGACAGTCGCGGTGTTGTTACCTGAAGAATTGAGTGATGATTGCCGATTTTTGATCTTTGATTTTTGAAGGGCTCCGGGAACGAATCGCCTATGTCTTCACTTCTGATTTCAAAAATCATCAATCATCAATCATCAATCGTCAATCAATGTCTCATGCGAAGGCGCAAGGAAGCCGATGGATCATGACCACGACGATTCGATAGGAAGATTGGAGGCGGGACGCCTCCAGGACGGCCTGCGGCGGGACGCCGCAGCACGCCGCAGCAACGAGTGCGCCTGGATCTAACAGGATATCCTCCCTTTTTCCTCCTCTTTTCCTACTTTCCTACTTTCCTGCTTTCCTGATTCAAAATTCTTCCCTTGGCGGCTTGGAGTTTAGATTCCAGTCCATCCAGATAAACGGACGAGACGTCCGTTCCGTCCGTTCCCCTGATTGGGCACAAGCTGCACCTATTCTCTCCGCGCTCCCTCTGCGACCTCCGCTGCTCCGTGTTTCGATTTTTTTTTCAAACAGCAATTTCGAAACGGGCGAGCCGCCCGTTCCCCTCTGGAAAATTGATTTTCAACCTTCCGTAATTTGTGGTAAAGGGCTGGCGTGCACCTGCTCTCCAGACTTTTAGTTCCGACATTGATCGCGCTCGTTGGTTCGCAGTGTGTGCGGATGGGGCCGCCCGGGCGTAGTGTGCCGCTGCGTTTTGACCCGAGTCCGATCACCTCGAGGCCTGCGGGTTCGGTTCCGATGTCGCAGATGTATCGCGAGGTTCGATTGAAAGCGGACATGGTTCCCCGAGGCCGTCACGGGCGCAAGGTGGTGCGGCCGATGAGTGCGCGTTATATCACCATTCACGCCACGGAGAACCCGTCGGCGGATGCGGCGCAGCACTCGCGTGCGCTCAAGAACGGCGCGCTGCGCTCGAGGAAAAACCCTCGCGGCGGCAATCGCATCGGTTATCTGATCTGGCATTTCACGGTGGACGACCACCAAGCCATCCAGCATATGCCGATCGGTGAGCAAGGCGAGCACGCGGATTTCGACGGTCCTGGAAACCGCCTGTCAATCGGCATCGAAATGTGCGAGAACCGCGGCAGCAACCTGCGGGCCACCATCGAGCGCACGGCCAAGCTCACGGCCATTCTGATGAAGAAGAACCGCATTCCGCTGTGCAATGTGGTGCCGCACTACCACTGGCCGCGCCGGGGGAAACACCCACCTAACAAAAATTGCCCGCACTTTTTGTTAGATAACGGGCGGCCTGGCGGGAAATGGCGGTGGTTCCAGGGCCGCGTGAATGATTACTATCGGCAACTGCAATGACGGCCGGGGCCACGGAGAATTTCGGCAGTCCGGCGAACCATGAGGTCGCGCTGGAACCCGGGGTGCATTATGTCTGCCAACGCTGCACCGCCTGCTGCAGGTGGCCGGGCGACGTGCGGCTTGACGATGACGAGATTCCGCGCATCGCGGCCTGTCTCGGTCTGGGGGATGAGGATTTCATTCGGCAATACACCCGTCTGCGCACCAACCGCCAGGGGCTGTCGCTCGTCGAGAGGGAGAACCACGCATGCATCATGCTGGAGGGCGACGACTGCCGGATTCACCCGGTGAAACCCGGGCAATGTGCGGGGTTTCCCAGCCAGTGGAATTTCCCCGGATGGAGGCAGGTCTGCGAGGCGATTCCGGTACCCGCAAAAACCATAGGCAGCGGGTCCGTCCCGTGCCAATCTGGCGCCCCCGCTGAAACATGAGGTTCTTCGAACAATCCGGATGTCCGCCACGTTTCAGACGGGTAAGCTTGCAGGCACAACCCGCCCACATCGGATACCGGCTTGCCATGAGGATAACCGTTTGAAGAATGCTTCGATTGCTCCAACATGAAAAACTCAGACAGGGCCTAGGCGTCGTCGCGCGCTTTGCCTGGCTGGCGGTGCTGGTATTCGCGCTGGCGGCCTTGCAGCGGGAATGGGGTGGCTTCCATCTGGCCGACCTGAATGACGCGTTGCGCGCGATCGGGCCCATGCATCTAACAATCGCGTTGCTGCTCACCGCGCTGAGCCTGACCTGCAACGCCGCGCTGGATCTTGTGGGCCTGCGCTGGCTGCGGCGGGACCTCCCGGTCGGCAAGGTGCTCGGAACCGCACTGATCGCGGGCTCCTTCAGCATGAACGGCGGCGGCACTATCCTGGGCGGTGGCACCATCCGCCTGCGCCTCTACGGACAATACGGCATGGATGGGGCGGAAATCGCCAGGCTAACAGGTTTTTTGTTAGTCGCCGGGTGGCTGGGCCACGCGTTTTTGGCGGGCATCCTGCTGAGTTGGTCGCCGCTGGAGCTGCCATGGTTGTCGGCAGCGGCGGGGCGTGGTGTTGGGATTCTGCTGGTGATTTCCTGCGGCACGCTGGCGGTGCTTTCGGGGACCGGGTTTCGTGGCAAGCCTCTTGCCTTTCTGCCTCCGCTGAAAATCCTGCTGGTGGCCATGGTCGTGTCCACGCTCGACTGGTTGTTTGCGGGTCTGGCGTTGCGTGTTTTCCTGCCGCAGGCGATTCCGACGCCCGAGTTTCTAGCCGCGACAGTGGTAGGACAAGCCTTGGGGGCGGCGAGCCACGTGCCAGGAGGCGTGGGTGTGATGGAGCTATCCATCAGCAAATTGGCCAACGGACTGGCACCCCCCTCGGTGATGGCGGGTGCGCTGCTGGCCTATCGTTTGATTTACTATCTGATACCATTTCTCATTGCCGTGGCGGCGGTTAGTTGCCGCGAGATCTGGAACAAGAGGCATTGGGCGAAGATCACTGTGGACAGCACGGCGCGCGCATGGTCGGCCATCGCGCCGCGTCTTGCGGGCATGAGCGCGCTGGCAGGGGGCTTCGTGCTGATGCTGTCGGCGAACACACCGATGAATGCGGACCGCCGGGTGATTCTCGAGGAGTTCATCCCACTGCCTTTCGTCGAGGCCTCGCATTTTCTATCCAGCATCGCGGGGACGGTCATGATCATCGTGGCCAACGGGTTGTTGCGCCGGGTGCGGGCCGCGTGGTGGTGTGCGGTGGTGATGGCCGGCGGTGGTGTGGTGTTTTCGTTGCTCAAGGGTTTCGACTGGGAGGAGGCCGTTGTGTTGTGCGTGTTTCTCGGCGCGCTGCTGCCGTTCCATTCGAAGTTCCACCGCCATGCGGGCATCTGGACGCGCCGCTTCACGCCGCAATGGTGGGGCCTGATTCTATCCATCGCGGGGCTTGCGGTGTGGTTCGGATTTTACACCAGCCGCCATGTCGGCTATGAGTCCGAGTTGTGGTGGCAGTATTCGTTCGACAACGACGCCGCCAGGTTGCTGCGCGGCCTTGCGGGCAGCGCGTTGATCCTGACTTTCGTGGCTCTAACACAATGGCTGCGCCCCGCGCCGCCGCGGGCGCGCACCCCGCTTCCGGAAATGGATAAAATCGCCGCCATGGTGGCGCAAAATTCCCGTTGCAGCAGTGCGCTCGCGCTGGTGGGTGACAAACAATTCCTATTCAACTACGACCAGAGCGCCTTCCTGATGTATCGCGACCAGGGCCGGACGCGAATCGCGCTTGCGGATCCGGTGGGTGATGAGGAGAAATTCGACGGGCTTTATTGGAGATTCGCCGAGCAAGCCCAGGACGAGGGCATGCGGGTCGCTTTCTATCAAGTGGCCGCGTCGATGATCCCAACCTGCGTGGAAATGGGACTGCGGGTTTTCAAACTTGGCGAGGAGGCGATGATCCCGTTAGACACCTTCGACCTCGCATCGCCGGAGCTTAAGAAATTCCGCAAGGTGATGAACCGCATGAAGCGCGAGAACTGGCGCTTCGAAATCTGGCAAGCTGCGGAAGTGACCGCCCGCATCGGGGAGCTGCGCGTGGTTTCCAACGCCTGGCTGGCCCACCACGACGCCAAGGAGAAGGGATTTTCGTTAGGGAGTTTTGACGACGCCTACCTCAGCCGTCTTCCGGTGGCCGTGATCCTCGTGGACGGCAGGGTCGTCGCATTCGGCAACATCTGGCCGGGCAACGGCAGGGATGAACTGTCCACCGATCTGATGCGTCATCTTCCCGACGCGCCTAACGGAGTGATGGACTGCCTGTTTGTCAGCCTCATGTTGTGGGGGAAACAACAGGGATACCAATGGTTCGACCTCGGCATGGCTCCCTTGTCGGGACTCGCCGGGCGCCAGTTCGCGCCACTGTGGAACCGCATCGGCGGGCTGATCTATGACCGGGGTGAGGCATTTTACAACTTCAACGGGCTGCGCGCGTGGAAGAACAAGTTCCAACCGGTCTGGAACCCGCGTTACCTTGCCATCCAGAAAACCTGGGATCTGCCCGCCGTCATCCTCGACATCACCACCCTGATCGGCAAACCCTCCGTCCGTTCCGGCAAATCCTCACCGGATACGGGAGTTCCATCCCCGGCCACCGTCACCGCACCCACGACCCCATCATGACATTTTCCAAACGGACGATCCTCCGGCGCTCACTGCTTGTCATTCAGATCCTGCTGCTCATCCCCATCGGATGGTTTATCTATCACGTGCTCCTGCCCCGCGGGTTTTCCAGCACGATCGCGGAACCCCTGCCGCTGCAACTCGCCACCGGCCCCTTCAATATCTCCTACTACGCGGCCAGACAACCCAAGGGGATCCTCATCGTCGCCACCGGTGATGGCGGATGGTCCAACCAGTGGGAGGAACCCACCGCCCTGCATGCCGCCGCCGCCGGATTCGCCGTCGGCGGCTGGGATTGCCGCAGATTCGCCGATACCCGCACCTTCAACCAGGCCCAGCTCAGCGAGGCGTTCAATGCCGCGGTGGTTGCTGTTAGAAAACGCGCCGGCCTTCCCGATGATTGCCCGGTCTGGTTCACCGGTTGGTCCACTGGCGCGGAATGGTCCGTGGCCGCCGCCGCCAGCCCGGACCGCGACCCATCCCTGGTCGGCATCCTCGCCGCCGCCCCCGGCGACCGCAGCCGATATGGCATCACCGCCAGTGACTTGTTAGGACTACCGCCCGAAGGCCCCGGCTCGTTTGCGCTGGCCGATCTGGCCCCCGCGCTGCAGGGCGTGCATGTCGTGCAGTTCGCCGCGGGAATGGATCCGCTTGATGATGTCAAATGGCTCGATTCGCTCGGCCCCGGCTCCCCGCACAAACTGGTTCAAATTCCTGACGTCCCGCACGACATGGGCGGGGCGGGGCCGCGTTTCCTCGCGGAGTTCGACATGGCCATGCAATGGATGCTCGACACTCCGGTACCCGCAAAAACGCAATGAGCGCCCTTGCCACCCCCATCTGAATCCGTAAGCTCGGGGCGTGAACGATTCCTTCCCCGTTTCTCCGCCGCGCGCATGGGCGGAGATCAATCTCGGCGCGTTGAGGCACAACCTCGCACTTGCAAGGGAACTGAGCCGGAGCGAGTTGATGGCCGTGGTCAAAGCTGGCGCCTACGGACACGGGCTAGAGGAAATCGCCAGGGCCCTGGCCAGCGAAAATCTCGCTTTTTTCGGCGTCGCCAACGCCGGCGAAGCCCGCAGGATTGCCAACGCCGGCGTACAAACACGCATCTATCTATTAGGCGCGACCTGTGGCAGCGAGCGCGCGGAAATCGTCGCCCGCGATTGGACGCCCTGCCTCTCGACGTTGGAAGAAGCGCGTGATTTCGAGCACCTCGCCGCAACCGCTTGCCGACGTCTCAAGGTCCATCTCGCCGTGGACGTCGGCATGGGACGAGGCGGATTTTTGTTAGATGATCTGGTGCAAGCCATGCCCGTGCTTGAGGGCATGACCCACCTGGAAATCGAGGGCATCGGGTCGCATCTGCCATCCGCCGATGAGGATCGCGAAATCTCCCTCGCGCAGATCGCCCGTTATCACGCCATCATCGAAGAACTCGGAGGGCCGCAACGATTCAAATGGCGGCACCTGCTCAACAGCGCGGGCCTGCTGGACTACGATCAGGGACTGTGCAATCTCGCCAGGCCCGGCCTCATGCTTTACGGGATCTCACCTCTAACAAAGTTCCGGGATCAACTGGAGACGGTGATGACTTTGAAATCCCGGGTGACGCTCGTGCGCACGCTGCCCGCCGGCCACGGCATCTCCTACGGAAGACAGTTCGTGACCACCCAGCCCACCCGGGTGGCCACCGTCGGTATCGGCTATGGCGACGGCTACCCACGCCATGTTTCAGGAAAAGGAGCGGAGGTATGGGTGGGCGGAAGGCGCTGCCCGATCCTCGGACGGGTCACCATGGACCAGATCATGGTCGATGTGACCGCCGTCGGCGAAGTGGCGGAAGGCGACGAGGTTGAAATGTTAGGTTCTAACATACCATCGGCCGAAGTCGCGGAAAAGGCGGGCACCATCGTATGGGAAATTTTCACGGGCATCACCCCGCGGGTGATGCGTTGTTACATCCACCCTGATCCAAAGCCCGGATCGGCTACTTTCCGCGGCCGGGAGAACACGGCGTGACCCTGGCGGATTGGGAATCCTACATCGCCTTTGCCGCCCGGCATCTGGCAGGCAGATAACGGTGCGTCATGTGACCGGGGGCCAGACCAAGCGCACGACGAATACCCTTCCGGTATCACGGTATGTAAAATCACGTCCATCCATCCCTGCAGACAGGACTCATGCTCTTTTTCCGCAGCGGCGGCGAACTGGATCGTGCGGATCGCGGCTTTCGCATCATCGGCTTTCGCGGTTGCCAGAAACCCGGGATACATGGTGTCGCGCTCGTAGCTCTCGCCCTTGATGGCAGATTTCAGGTTCTCTGCGGTCGTGGCTGGCGTCACCTCATCGAGTTTGAAACTATCGACCGTGCCACCCAGCTCGGCAATGGCCGCCTTGTGGGCATCACGGTGGATGGCTTCCGCCGCGGATGCCGCGCGGAACAGTTTGGCAACCTGTGCGTTCCCCTCTGCATCCGCCTTTTGGGCGAATGCGGAATATTTGTTAGACGCGTTGGATTCCCCTTGGAACGCGGTATTGAGGTTTTTCAGGGTCTGTTCGGAAACCTTGCCTATGGCGGATTCCGGAATGGCGATGGCCGCCACAATTAATAGCAGTGAATGGAATGGTTTGACGTTCATAACCCCGCAAGACTCGCATGCACATATTAGAATTGACCCGGTTCAGTATTAGAATTTTGCAACATTTCCAGCTCGGGCGCTCGAGCGGGCGAATCCTCGCCCCCCCCCGCGAATCCACGACCGGGTCCGCCGCCATCGCAAGGGCAAACCTTGGTATCCCGTCGGCTTCCCGGCATCATTGGCTTCAAATGGGCGTATGGTAAAGAGGGGTTGACAGTAGCGCCTTGTTGAATTTTTAAAATAAATTAGATAATTTTTTAAAAAAAACCTTGTGCCGGGGTGCGAATCATGCAAATATCAACCAAGTTAAAACTTTTATCGGTTTTAACTATCCCTGAAAGCAGCTGCTCACCATCCATCGACGCAAGTGATTCCCATATCCATTGCGTCGCCCATATACCCGGAAAATCCATCGATTCTCCTGTGACGTGAATCCCTTTCTCGTTCCAGGCGGACGCCCCGGGGAGTTTCCCCTGAAACTCCGGCCAAGTCCATCGGCACCCACCGAAGGTTCCGGCCTACGTATGCGGATTACAGATGTTTGTCTCTTGGGAGCGCCCCCAATCCCGAGGCCATGACGGGAGAATTACAGTCATCGCCCACCCTTACAAACCACCCTTACATATGATACACACCCGCACGGTCGTCGCCGCGACCCCATCGTGCGGAGGCTTATCCCCCGTTGCTTCCGCGTCTTCAAGACCAGTTAGAAGAAACCATCCCGCAAGCACTGGAAACGCCTGGAAGCGCAGCACCGCCGCGCTCTTCCTCATGGCCGCTATCCTGGCTGCCCCGGTTTCCGCTCTAACTCTATCATGGGATCCGAATCCGGAATCCGACATCACCAGTTACCAATTGTGTTATGGCACCACACCCGGGTCCCACCCCACGCAGCTTGCGCCGGCAGCGACCACCACAGCCACCATCACCGGTCTGGTCGAGGGTACGACCTATTATTTTGTGGTGACCGCCATCAACCAGGCGGGACTGGAGAGCACGCCGTCCGCCGAGATATCCTATCAGGTTCCGGTTACCACGACGACGCCGACGGTGCTGACGCGCACCGGATGGTCGGTTCTCTACGTGGACAGTCAGGAAACCAACGGCTATTCCGCGGCACAGGCCATTGATGGAGCCACGACCAAGTTCTGGCACACCGGGTTTACAGGGGGGACCACGCCGGCACCGCACGAGATCCAGATTGACATGGGGGGCGTGTATTCGGTTGCAGGCTTCCACTACCTGCCGCGGCAGGACAAATATCTGATAGGAAACATCGGCCAATACGAATTCTATGTGAGCATGGACGGCATGCAATGGGGTACGCCCGTGGCCACCGGAACATTTGCCAATAACAAGACCGAAAAGGAAGTGCTCTTCACGGCAAGCAACGCGAGGTATGTGCGTTTGCGTTGCCTCGCCGAAGCCAACGGCGGGGATGATTGCGCCGTCGCGGAACTGAACGTTCTTGGATCGGCCGCAACCGTCGTATCGCCCACCCTTTGTTTCACCTCGTGGGCCTCGACCTGCGGGCTTACCGGGCAGAACGCCTCATTGCTGGCATGCCCGCAGAAAGATGGAGTTCCCAATCTGTTGAAGTACGCATTCAACCTCGACGTCAAGTGTCCGGACACGAGGGTGCTGGTGCCCGGTACCGGCACGGCGGGACTGCCGCTCATCCGCCAAGTCATGAGCGGGTCGACGGCCAAGTTGCGCTTCGAATACATTCGCCTCACCGACAGCCAGCTCACCTACACCGCGCTCAAGTCCGTCGATTTGAAAACCTGGAGTCCGCTGACCTCCACACCGACCATCACGACAGTCAGCACCGGGTGTGAACGGGTGGTGGTCGAAGAACCCTGCGATTCTGGCAAACCGATGATTTTCGGGAGAGTGCAGGTCGTCTCGACGGCACCCTGACAAGCGCAACGGGTAGGGATGAAGCCCCGGCGGTTTGTCGGTCCCCTATGAAGCGTCCCCCACCGTGCATTTCACGATGGGGGACGGGGATTAAGTCGGGTTTGCCATCGATGGCGCGCGTTTTTAACAAACCAACGCGCGTTTCGATAGCGGGAGGACGGGTTCAGTCGGCGGATGCCACGATCACCCGGAAGAAGCGCGGCATTTCAGCCCCATTGGGGGTGGTGATGGTGGGCGGGAATGGCACGCTGACCGCATCGATGGTGGAGTCCGAAGCCAACACGGTTGGCGTTGCATTTGAGGCAACCCAGTAACGCAGGTCGGCGCTGAGTTGCACCGTGTAGGTTAGACCGGCGGCCACATAATCGGAACGGCGGCCAAACACAGCGCTGACGGCCACTCCATTCGGCGGAGCGTTCGTGATATTCAACTTGGGCTGGCCGTGCGTGATGACATTTGATCCTGAGTAGTTGATCGGGCCGTTGGTTTGAGTGTCAGGCCTGGTGTCAAATGCATATTCCATCAGGTTGTTATGGCCGTCACCATCCGGGTCTGCACTCGCAACGGCATTCGGGCCGATCAGGCTTGGGAAGCTCTCGATCCAAGAATGATATAGCGATATGACATTGATGGAGACCGTCTTTGCCACAGGAATATTGTAATTGTCCGTATCGCTGGGCATGAACTGGACTGACAACAGTTGATTGTTGCCTGCCGGGAGCATCGTCCCAACGGGAGGAGTATAAATCAACACGCCATACGGGCAGTCACTACTGGCGTTCAATTGAATAGAGCTCAATGCCGTTCCAGCGTTGATGTTCGCCGGGTTGTTCCAGGTGATTATCGGTGTGACCTTGGCCACCGTCACGCTCACACTGGTGCTGGCGGTCTGATAGTTATCGGAATCCGTCGGGGTGAAGGTCACACCATGCGAGGCCGTGCCTGCGTTCGGGGTTGTGCCCGGACTGGTGAAGGCAAATG